>DAITQE010000586.1:0-3197 GCA_036833235.1 Opitutus sp. | reverse complement strand
ACCTCGCGCTACCATCGCCGGTACGAAATGGCGGATGACGTTGCCGACGCCACGAATGTTGACGTCCATGATCTTCGTAAACTCGCGATCGTCCTGCTCCCAAAGCGGAGCGAGGCGATTCATCTGCCCCGCGTTGTTGATCAGAATATCGGGCGGCGAGTCGTTCTCGAGGACTTTGGCCGCCCAAAGCGCGACCTTCGAATCAAGGGCTACGTCGACGACGGAAAAGTCATGCGGCGCCTGATACGTCATCCGAAGGTCAAAAATCGCTTCACCGCCCCGGCCACAGCCGATGACCGTGTGGCCGCCGCGGATAAATTCTTCCGCCAGCGCACGCCCCAAACCTCGCGTCGTCCCAGTGATGACGATTTTCATGGACGAACGTTGAAGGTCTCAAACGTCGTCCGCAACTCCGGCATTCGGTACATCCTCAACGCACCGGAGAATATTTACCTCTGCCCACCAACGTCGTGTCGATTAGCGCGATTGCAGACTGATTTTCATCATGCCGTTTTTTCGGCAAGCGTCCCAAACGGTCGTTACCTTGCCCAACTGAGTGGTCACGTCGGCCTTGATCAGGACCGGAATGTCCTTGTCGACATTGTGAACCTTCTCGAGCAACGGTGAAAGTTGATCTTCAGTGACGGGCTTGCCGTTGAACGTCATTGTCCCGTCCTTGTCGATGGTGATCGTGACATTGCCGCGGAATTCATTTTTGCCGGCGGTCTCAACTTTAGGCAGCGTGATGTTCAAGGTCGCCGCCGACTTGAACTGCATCGTGACGAAGGCGAAAAAGATCAGCATCACAAGCACATCGATCAGCGGCACGAGATTTAGCTCAGGCCGTTTGCGACGTTTTTGATAAAGACTATTCATTGCCGGCCGCGCTGAAGGATGCGCTCTAGCAGCACGTCCAGCTGTGCAGAATAATTTTCAATCTTCCGCTGCAAATAGCCGCTGCCAACCAGCGATGGAATTGCAATGCAAAGCCCGATCACTGTCGCGGAAAGTGCGAGAGCGACACCCTTCGTGAAATTCACCGGGTCCGGCAGCCCCGTGTCCGGCGCGATCTGGGAAAATACCTGTAATAAGCCGGTCACCGTGCCGGTGAGTCCGATGAGTGGCGCCGCGGCATAGATGACATCGAGGTACGGCACCCCGCGCTCCATGCGATTGATCTCCAGGCGCGCAAACGCTTTCACTGCTCCTGCGTCGTTCTGGTGCTGCTCAGCGAATTCCACGATCCGCGACAGCACGGTATGGCGGCCACCGACGAGCGGTCGGCCACTCACAACGGCATCAACCAAATCGGGTGGCATCACGGCAACTCGACGAAGCGCAAATGCACGTTCACAGATAATAAAAACGGCGGCAGCCGAACACAGGGCGAGCGGGTAAATCAAAATCCCGGCGCCCTCAAACACTTTGATCATTGCGAAAAACATAGAAGAAGGAGTGCACGGTCTGACGTGCGGTCTGAGCAAAAGTTCATTTTAAAACGGCGCAACTCCATGGCGTGCCGCGAAACAATTGCAAGCGCCAGGTCTGCCGCCGTGTGACGCGTCGCAACGCTGACGGTTACGATCCTGGTTTCCTGACGACGCCTCGAAATTGCTGCCGCCCCTGATGCCGTTGTTTGGCTCGCGTCAAATTCCAATCGGATCGTGATCCTCGCCTTCGATGATTCGCACCAAGCTGCGCGGTCTCAGAAAAACATTGCTTCGCTGAGCGTCATTTCAGGGCTCAGCAAACTCACGGGCGCGCCAAGACGAGCCCGGCCTGTGCCAAAATCCGCTTCGAATAAGGCGTGACCCGTCGAAAGATCCCCTCGCCAGTTGAAGAATTTGGATGCGTCACCGTATTCAAAGCGCAAGGCCAAGTTGCCGTTGTTGATCTCTTCATCGACGAATGAGATTGCTCCTTCGTCCGCTCCACACGCCGCGAACCGGCGTCGGAGCCAACCGCTCATTACCCGCGCCTCCGCACAAACTGAGGATGCATGGCCGATCACCACTCTGCGCAAGCCGTCGACCAAGACTGCAGGTTCATACCGCGCCAGAAACTGACCGATGGTTTGGCGAACAGGCAGCAATCGCGAATACGCCAGATCGCGCAGAGCGGCGGGCTTGGGCCAAGGATATTCAAAAGCATTCGGCGGGGCGATCGCGCTATCGAGTAGCACCCGCTTGGCTCGGGTTAGCAGATACGTGTAATCAGCGAGCTTGCGACTGTCCGAGAAGCGATGCGCCCAATAATAGAGCGGAAGATCGGTCGACAGACAGATGGACACTTGATCTTCCAACCGCGACCGGGCTGAGAGCGGATAGCTCAGCATCACGAATTCAACACAGCGCGTGTCGTCTTTCGATTTGCCGAGAAAGCATTCGCCGTAAATTTTGGCGCGCATCTCGGTCACTCCCTCATCCACCTTCAACGGACACAGCACGACAACCCGACTTGGGTAGCGCTGGGAAAAACGCAACACGGTCTGAAATTGCGTCACGGCATCTTCGCATGTGGTGCCGAAACCGAGGTGGATAACAACGTTAACCTGAGTGGCCTTTACGTCATCGGATGCAGGCGCAGCGCGACCACTGGCGGCAACTTCCGACCACATTTGAGCGACGCTTTTCGTGATCGCCCCAACCGGGGTCTCCAGCCCGGGAAGTGCATTGAATATTTCAGACATCGATTGAAATGACAGATGGCGAATGACGAATTCCTGATCCGGACCGACCGCGAGCTGGAATCGTTCAATTCGTTATTCCGAATTCGTTATCCCGTGCATAACGCGGCTAAGGTTGGCGCCACGTATGGCCGTTCTTGGCGAGCAATGCATCGGCAGCCGGCGGGCCCCAGGAACCAGCCGGGTAAGTTTCCAGCCCGGCGGGGCCTGCCGCACTCCATGATTCCAAAATGGGCGTGCACAATTTCCAAGACGCCTCGGTCTCGTCTCCGCGAATAAACAAGGTTCCGTCACCAATCATCGCATCGAGCACGAGGCGTTCGTATGCTTCCGGCGTATTGGAGCCGAACGTGGTGGCATAGCGAAAATTCATCTTCACCGGCTGGGTGCGAGTTTCCAGGCCGGGCACCTTTGCATTCAGAACCAAACTCAATCCTTCATCCGGCTGGATTTGGAAAGAGAGCGTGTTGGCGGCCAGATTGTATTTTTCTCCTTCGGCAAACAACGTCCC
>DAITQE010000585.1:0-3199 GCA_036833235.1 Opitutus sp. | reverse complement strand
CGCTGCAGCTCGGGGCGATTGGCGCGCGCGGATTGAGTGGCCGCGGGCAAATCAAACTCCGAAGGCGCATACGCGAGCGTGCCCACAACCTCGGGTGCTTTTTCGGGCGCATCAGCACGGCGAGCGCTCAGACCCAGGGCTTGCCGGAGAGATTCGATCGCCAGCCGGTAATCGTTCCGGGCCGTGATGAGCGGCGTTTTCGCGTTCGCGACTGCGACCTCCGCGCGCAATTTCTCAAAGCCCGACACCGTGCCGGCATCAAAGCGATCCGTCGTGGTTTTGAGCTGTTGCTCTAGCAACCGGAGATTTTCCTCCTGCACCGTGATTTTTTCGCGAGTGAGGAGAACTTGATAGAACGTTGTACGAACCTGGAGAAGCGCGTCGTTGATCACGGCTTTTAAATCGAGGACGGCCGCGTCACGGATCAGTTGTGAACTGCGGATCGACGATCGAATGCCACCGCCGGCAAAGAGCGCCTGGCTCGCCGTTACACTCAACGCCCACGCGCGGTCGCTCGCCGGCGTGAACTGTGAAATCTCTTTCTGGTTAAGCTGAAATGAGCCGTTCGCTCCGACGTTCGGGATTGCTCGCGCCGTCACTTCAACCAGCACGCCCTCTTGCTGCCGGATCCGTTCGCGCGCCTGACGGATCGCGAAGTTATTGTCGAGGGCGTAGCCGATCGCCGTCTTCAGGTCGATGGTCTCAGGCTCAGGTGGCGGCGGTTGGGACGCTGGCGCGCCAAACAGCGGCGAAGCCACAAGAAGCAAGGCCAACCGAACGGCAGGCATGGGCAATGAACGAACGAGATTCATAAGCAGATTTATTTGGCGAAGGAGGGCGCAGCCTCGAGCGCGGGCTCGGTGGCCCGAGCCTTGGCGGTGGCTCGGTGATCTTTGGCGATCAGAATGTAAACGGACGGCAGCACAAACAACGTGAAGATGGTGCCGATCGTCATGCCACCAACGAGGACCAAGCCAATGGAATTACGCGCAGCAGCGCCGGCGCCAGTCACCAGCGTCAACGGGAAGTGTCCCGCGACCGTCGCCACCGACGTCATGAGCACAGGACGGAGCCGCGTCATCGCCGCTTCGTGGACCGCCTCGATTTTCGAACGGCCCTGCTCCTGAAGTTTGTTGGCGAACTCGACGACGAGAATGCCATTCTTCGCGATCAGGCCGACCAGGGTCACGAGACCGACTTGCGCATAGATGTTGAGCGTGGTCGTCCAGCCGTTCGTCCAGTACGGTAAGTTCGGGTTGGGCATCTTCAGCACTGTGAAGACGAGCGCGCCGAACATCGCGAGCGGCACGGAGCCGAGCAGAATGACCAGCGGATCGCGGAACGAATTAAACTGCACCGCCAGCGCGAGGAAGATCAGCACGATCGCAAGCAGGAAGGCAGGCAGGAACTTGTTGCCTTCCTGGCGAAGCTGGCGCGACTCACCGGTGTAATCGACCGAGTAGCCGGGCGGGAGAATTTCCTTCGCGGCGGCCTCGAGCACCTTCAGCGCATTGTCGAGCGTCGTGTGCGCCTGGCCAGAGATTTTCACCGCGTTAAGCTGCTGGAAACGATTGAGGGACCGCGGCACAGTCTTGGTTACGATGTGCGCGACCGCGCTAAGCGGGATAAGTTGGCCCGCGGGACCGTTGATGTACATGTTTTCGAGCTGCGATGGATTGAGCCGCTCGGAGCGCTCGATTTGCGGAATCACCTTGTAACTGCGTCCGGAAATGTTGAAGCGATTCACGTAATTGCCACCCAGCGCCGACGCGAGATCGGCGCCCACTTGCGAGAGATTGAGCCCGAGCGTCGCAACCTTGTCCCGGTCGATGATGACCTGCGCCTCCGGCTGATCGTATTTCAGGTCGGTTTGGGTGAAATTGAAGAGGCCGCTCTGCATCGCCTTCATCTGGAGTTTTTGCGCGAAATCGAGCAATTCCTTCGAGTCTCCCGTTGAAGCAACGACAAACTCGATGGGGAAGTTGCTGCCGCCCGGCAGCGCGGGAGGCAGCGTGGCGAAGATCTGAAGGCCCGGAATGGCGCCGAGCTTAGCCTGCACCTCCGGAAGAATCTGAAAAACGGTGCGTTGGCGCGGCGCATGCCAGGGCTTCACGACCATGCCGCTGAAACCGTTCACCCCTTGCGCGGCCGCAAACGGACTCGAAGGAGGAAACATGAGCTGAAACGTCAGATCGCACTCCGCAGTGCTGCGAAATCTCTCTTCCGCCGCTTTCGCATACTGAGCATTCTGATCCGCCGTTGCGTTAGCCGGCGCGTTCAGAAACCCGAAGATCACGCCCTGGTCTTCCGTCGGCGCCAGCTCCTTCGGCGAATTTATGTACATCGGAAACGCGAGCAGAAACACCACGCCCCAGATCGTATAAACGAATGGCCGCGACCGTAACGTGGCGCTAAGCGTTCGGCCATAGGCCTTGCGCAAACGGTCGAAGTGATGATTTACCCAGCCAGTGAAGCCACGTTCCTCGTCAGCAGCGTCTCGTAGAAAATGGGCCGACATCACGGGCGAGAGCGTCAGCGCGACAATCCCGGAGATCGTCACGGCGCCAGCCAGCGTCAGCGCAAACTCGCGGAAGAGCGCGCCCGTGAGACCGCCTTGCAAACCGATCGGAGTGTAAACGGCCGCCAGCGTAATCGTCATCGCAATGACGGGTCCGGCCAGCTCGCGGGCGCCGAGTAACGCCGCGTCGATCCGCGAACGGCCTTCGCGTAGGTGGCGCTCGATATTTTCGACGACAACAATGGCATCGTCCACCACGAGTCCGACCGAAAGCACGATCGCCAGCAGCGTGAGGAGGTTGAGCGTGAAGCCGAACGCCTGCATAAGGAACACGCCGCCGATCAGTGAGACCGGAATCGCGACGATCGGCACGAGCGCCGATCGCATCGAACCGAGGAACAGGAAGATCACCACAATCACAATCAGCAGGGTATCGATCAGTGTGTGCTCAACGTCGCTGATTGCGTTGCTGATATATTCCGAAGCGTCGTAACCGATCCCCGCTTCCAACCCCGCGGGAAGATCTCGTTTGATCGAGTCGAGTTCCGTGCGAACTCGCTTTACGACATCGATGGTATTCGCGTTCGGTAGCGGAAAGATGCCCATGAACACGGCGGTTTGGCCGTTCATGCGCACGCGGGTATCGTAATCTTCGGCGCCAAGTTCAACGTCCGCCACGTC
>DAITQE010000584.1:0-3209 GCA_036833235.1 Opitutus sp. | reverse complement strand
TCCGAATGTTGTCCACCACGGCGCCTTCGAAGCCGCGGATGTAGAGCACGCGCGGGCTGGCGGAGCTGGTAATATTATCGAGCTGCACGTTGCGAACGATCGGCTTGAACGGGCCTTTGGCGCCTTCCTCGTACATAAGGTCGACGGTGAGCACAGCTTCACCGACGCGACCAATCTTCACGTTGCGCATGAAAACGTTTTCGAGGACGCCGCCGCGGACAGCGTTGTTCTTGAAACGAAGCGCACGGTCGAGATTAGGACTGTCCATGTCGCAGTTCTCGACGAAAATATTGCGAATCCCGCCGGTGCATTCGCTGCCGAGAACCACGCCACCGTGGCCGTCTTTCATGATGCATTTCCGGATGACCATGTTTTCCGTTGGCACGTTGACGCGGCGACCGTCGTTGTTGCGACCGGACTTGATTGCG
The DNA here is from genome assembly GCA_036833235.1 of Opitutus sp. Taxonomy (GTDB): domain Bacteria; phylum Verrucomicrobiota; class Verrucomicrobiia; order Opitutales; family Opitutaceae; genus Opitutus. Next base: position 2,781 of record DAITQE010000584.1, on the reverse strand, counting down.
ATGCAGTCGTCGCCGGTGTCGAACGTCGTTCCTTCAGCGAGAATGTCGCGGCACGACTCCGGATCGAAGCCGTCGTTGTTCGGACCGTGCGAGCTGATTTTCACATCGCGCACGGTGATGTTCTGCGAAAGAACCGGGTGAAGTTCCCACATCGGTGAGCGGACAATCGACACGCCCTCGATCAGAATGTTTTTGCAGCGATACGGCTGGATGAAGTTGGGCCGGAGATAATGGCCACGCCCTAACACGCGCTGCTCGACCGGCACGCCAGCTTCGCCCCAGGCGTTCAACTGGTCGCGATCCGCTTTCTGTTTCTTGACGTCGTCGCCTTTTTTGTTCCACGACCACCACGTAGTCCAATCAGCACTACCGTCGAGGGTGCCGGTGCCCGTGACGGCGATATTTTCCTGCTCGTAGGCGTAAATGAGAGCCGAATAGTTCATGCACTCGACGCCTTCCCAGCGAGTGAACACGACGGGATATTTCAGCGGATCGAAGATCCAGCGCAAGGTGGCGCCTTTGCTCACGTGGAGGTTGACGTTGCTCTTCAGCCGAATCGCGCCCGTGAGCCATTCGCCGGCGGGGACGACGACGCGTCCACCGCCGGCTTTTGTGCACGCCTCGATGGCGGCGTGAATGGCGTCGGTCGCTTCCGTTCCAGCTTTGGCGCCGAAGTCGGTGATCGGAAAATCGCGGGCGGGAAACTGGGGCGCTTTGATCCGCGCGAGGACCGCGTCGTAATCCGACCAACCACGAACGGTGAACGGCCTCGCGGCGGCGGTTGACGAGATGAGTTGTTCCACCTCGATGCCCGCGAGAATGAACGGACCAACGCCTTTGAGATCATTGTCGATGATTGGTTCGCTGACGTAATAGTCGAACGAGCCGTCGCGCGCCCGGCCTTTCGAGCTGGTGTAGCCGAGACCGGCGACTTCGCAGCAGTGAGTGAGGCTCACGCGGCCGGTCGCGTCGGTTTTGATCAGATCGCGAATGAGACCTTCATAGCCTTTGAGGACGGTGGGCAGATATTTATCGCGCGGCAGGTAACCGCGGTTGATCGCCTTCGCGAGCGAGTACACGAACATGCTGGAGGCGGTGGCCTCGAGGTAATTTCCCTTGCGCGCGCCCTGATCCATCACTTGCCACCAAAGGCCGCTTTTCGGATCCTGCCAGCGAACGATGCCATCGGCGACGCGACGAAGCACGTCATTGATATTCTCCAGTTCAGGGTGGGTTGCCGGGATGAAGTCCAGCGAATCCACGATCGCCATCGCATACCAGCCGACGGCGCGGCCCCAAAAATTAGGTGATTGGCCGGTGGTTTTATTGGCCCAACTTTGCGCGCGTTTCTCGTCCCACGCGTGGTAGTACAGCCCGGTTTTCGCGTCGTACGCGTGTTTATCCATCAGCAGGATTTGTTTCGCGACGTCGTCGAACGCGGCGGGCTCCTGGAAGAGTTTCCCGTAGTGCGCGAGGAAAGGTGAGCCCATGAACAGGCCGTCGAGCCACATTTGATCGGGATAACGCAGCTTGTGCCAGAAACCGCCTTCGCTGGTGCGTGGCTGCTTCTGAAGCTGCGCGTAAAGCGTGTCGATGGCGGTCTTGAACTTTGGATCACGATGACCTTGCTCGTAGCGGAAGAGCAGCACTTTCCCGGGCGGGATCATATCGAGGTTGTAGTCCTCGAGGTTGTACGAGGCGATCGAGCCGTCGGGATTGACGAACGTCTCGGCGGTTTTCGCGCCGTAGTCGGCATACGCGGTGTTGCCGGTGCGGTCGGCGAGCTTGAGCAACGAAAGTCCGAAGAGCGAACTCGTGTAGTCCCAATGTGCGCGCGGGTGACTGCCATTGTGAAACATGGTGTCACCGCGGCGCGCCATTTCGGAATCGGCCATGCGCTTCGACCATTCGAGCGGCGTGGCGTCGCCAAATTTCCGGACCGGCGCCGATTCGGCAAAAACGGTGAGCGCGAGAGAGACGAAGCCGGAGGCAAAAAGAAAAATGCGGCGCAGACGCTTGTCATGGTGAAAACCTATGACGCGTGGTCGAGCTTGGGTGGGGAAGAGGGGCGTCGTTTCCAATAAGTTCTGTTTCGTGGGATAATTCATGGAGTGGGGTTCCAGTCGCCGAGGACGGCGGTGCGGTTGAAATCGCCGGGCGCGGGAGCTTCGGAATGGACAGACCAGCCAACGCGTTTGTCCGTTGCGGCGCCGGGCCCGGTGCATTACGTGAGAAGAGTGTCAGGCCCGGAGCCGCGCAAGGTGACGTGCGGCTTGTTCAGGATCGTGTGGCCGAAGTACGCGCCAGGCTGAAGGAGAATAATTTTTTGCGCCGAGTTGTCGGAAGGAACGGCATCGATCGCTTCTTGCACCGTGCGGACATCGGCGCCCGCGGCGAGACCAACGGTTTTGAAAACCGGCTCGGCGGCGATCGCCACGAGGCAGAGCAGCCGAAGCATCACGGGGCGACGGTCACGGCGATTTTCAGCGGAGAACCGGCGCGGGCGGCGCAGGCGGAGAGATAGGCTTGCCAGGACGCAGCATCGGGGAAGTCGCCGGATTTGTTCCAGCCGCCGCCGACGTAATAACGGACGGTTTCGCCGGGTTTTACTTTCACGAGGAGAAGGCGGTCCGTGGGCGTTTCGGCAAAACCAGCGAAGCGGGCGGATGGGTCGAGAATGACGCCGCTGCCGAGGCTGCCGTCGGCGGGATCGTTGTAATCTTCCCAGAGCGCCATCCAGCGCGAGGATTCGTTTTGCGCGGGCGTGACGGTGGCTTTTTT
>DAITQE010000583.1:0-3225 GCA_036833235.1 Opitutus sp. | reverse complement strand
TCCGTCGCGATTGCCCGATAGATCCGCGCGGATTCCTTGGAAACAATGGTCTTGGGAGAACCCGGTTCGAAACCGCGCGCCTCCACGCCGGCGGCGACGTTGAGCGGGAATGTGAGCTTGCTGACGGACGCGCCAACCGCCCGCATCCGCTCGCCCGCGAGCGCGGCGTCGCCGACTCCACCTTCGCAAGTCACGCGATAGATTTCGACCATAAGCTCGGGGACAAAATTCACGAGTCCACCAATGCAGCCGTTGGCGCCCAGCTTGAACACTTCCTCGAGTCGTGTATCCGCGCCGGAAAACACGGAGAAATCTTTCTCCCGGCCCAGCGCGATCAACTCCGGATGATAATCGAATTCGGCGCCGCTTTGCTTGATGCCCGCCATCGGCGAGCGATCGGCAAAGGCCGCGATTGTCTCGAGCGAGATGCGATTGCCCGTGAGTTCAGGAAAATTATAGAGCATCACCGGCAGCCCGGCCGCCGCGGCGACGTGTTCGAAAAACGCCAGCTGATCAGCCGCTGACACGGGAAAGAAATTCGGCGGCATAATCGCTACGCCGGGAAGCCGCAGGCGTCTTGCAAAACGGCCGAGTTCGCAGGCGACGCGAGGATTGATGTCGCTGATGTTCGCAATCACCGGAAGCGGCGCCGCCAGTTCGGCGATCAACTCGAGAATCGCTTTCCGTTCGTCCAGCGAAAAGCGGGCGAATTCTCCCGTGCTGCCGAGCGCAAGCACGCCGTGGATACCTTGCGCACGCAGCCAGGTCAGATGCGACGCCAACGCGCGTTTCATCACCCGACCTCGCGGGTCGGTCGGAATAGCAAGAGCGGCAAAAATGCCAGCGCGAGGAAAGGGAATTTTCATAAAAGAAAGATTAACGAAGTAGGTTCAGCCGTTCACATCGAACCACCCACTCGCTCAGGCTCGCAGCTGCGAATCTCCGTTATTTGTAGCTGCGAGCGTGAGCGAGTGGACCTCCCGATCAATCGCTCTAGTCCGTTGGCAGTTCAGTTTTGCCGTGAGCCACGTCATCGAGCCGGCGCACGCGCACTGCAATATACGGCTTTCCCGGCAGCGGCACCGCGCGTCCCTTCGCATCGACGAAATGATAGTTGTCCTTTTTCTTCGTCACGAATTCGCCCGCGATCGTCGTCGTCGTCATCGCCCACGTATCGAGCACATCGACGGCATAGCGTTGGCCCTCGACCACGCCGTTCTTGTAGAGTTCAAACGACCACTCCGAGGGTGTTTCCCGGCCGAAATAGATCAGGTAATAAGCGCCCGGTTGGCCTCCCACTCGAACATCCCACCACTTGTCGATTGGATCGATCCCGGCAGCCGGACTCTCTTCGAGCACCTTCCGCAAAAACGCCAGTCGCGGCGCGCTTTCGCCACGCAGCGTTCCACCAAACGATGTCCAGGTGTCCGTCTCGTCGGTATAAAAGTAATCACCGTGACCGACGTACGTGCCGGCGACCGCGCCGCACCAGAACCGGTGAACCATCTCGGGGCCAGTCAGATTGCCCCAGCGATAATGGCTGTCACCTTCGTATCGCACTTCGTCGTACACGATCGGTTTCCGGTAAACATCGCGGTACATTTCCGCCCGGCCCGGCTCGTCGACCGCCGCTCCGTTTTGCATCGAAACGTGGGTGACCCACGGCTGGTTGTGATCGTAGATAAGCGCGCCGTTATGAATCGAGCGCAAGTGCCCGTACGGATCAGCCGACCGCACGATTTGAAAATACCGGTCCCAATCAGCGGTCGTCTTCGTATGGAGGAAATCGAATTCGTTCGCGATCGACCACCAAACATTCCGATACGCCGCAAAACGCGCGATCACGTAGCGAAGATAGCGCTCGTCCGTCGCCGCATCCATCGTATCAAACCCCCAAGGCTTTCCATACGGGTTGAATAAAATCAAATCAGCCTCAATGCCGAGATCGCGCAGTTGTGCGAGGCGTTGCTCATAGTGACGGAAGAAATCGACATTGAAGCGCGTGAAATCCCAGGCGCGCGGCGGCGTGCCGACGAATGGCCAGCGCGGCGGCGGGATTTTTTTTCGAAACGATTCCGTCTGCGGCAGAATCAGCATGCGCGCTTTGTTGAACGGCGCACTGGCGAGCGTCTTCAATGTTTGTTCCTGCCACGCTTCTGGCGTGTCGAGCCAGTTGTAAATGGTGGTGCCGATCAGCTTGAACGGCGTGCCGTCGGCATACGCAAAATGAAACGTGTTGTGTACCCGGACCGGCCCATGATTGCCCTTCCCGGCCGGCGTCACGGTGAACGTTCCGAGATGTCCGGTGAGCTCCCAGCGATTGCTTCTCGTTTGGTAACGCCAGCTACCTGCCGCCTCCGGCATGAAACGGATGCGGTAAACGCCATCGCCATCGTAGAAACCGTCAACGTCGTGCGAGTTGGTTCCATTCGTGAAGCTCGCACTCACGCGAACGTCCATAAACGGATTACCGTCGGCCGGACCAGCAAGGGCGATTTCAAATACGTTCCATTGCTCGACTGACTGAGGAGACGAAGGCTTGGCTGGCGCGGTCGCGGCAACCGCGGTCACCGTTTTACCGCCAATGAAAAGAACCAGGACTGCAGCGAAGACATAACCGACTAAGACGGATCGAGTTGTTTTCATGATATCATTTTACCGCGACAACCACACGGCCGCCGGGCGATTATTCGGTACACCTACGCGGACCACGCCACCGGCGGAAATTTTCTTTGCATCCGAACTGACACTTCCGGTCTTCAACTCGATCCGATGCACCTGGAATTCTCCGCTCGCGCGCGTCAGATCGAAAACGATTTCTCCTCCGTGAAACGTGTAGCCGAAATAGCCGACACCCGGTTCCGCCAGACATAGCGTGCCTTCCGCCGCGGCTATCGGCTGCATCCGCGCCAGCGCCGCCAGGAATTCTTTCGAACAGCCACCTGGAAGCTTCGGCAGCGATCCACCGGCGGCCGCGAACGCCCAGCCGTCCCCTTGCTCAAAACTCGTGATGATCGCTTTCGCAGGAAATTTTTCTTTGTACACGCGAACCATTCGCGCGAGCGACGCCGCGCTCGCGCGGCCGTTTTTCCAGAGACGCGCGTGCTGCCGCGGCGCGAGATCCGTCCCGCCGACCGGCGCAAATTCGCGGCCGGCGTCGTTGCGAAACCAGTAGGTAAAATCAATCACGTCCACGACCGCCGCACGCACGGGATCGACCAGGAT
>DAITQE010000582.1:0-3233 GCA_036833235.1 Opitutus sp. | reverse complement strand
CTTCGGCAGTTCACTAGGCCGGAGAACGAGCCAGTCGGGAGACAACGCGTCGACCACCTTGCCCCAGTCGAGTCCTTCCTGCTTGATCACTTGCGTGACCTCCCGCGAAGAAAGACCGGGGATGTCATACGTTTTCAGGTTGGAGAGGTAGCCAATGTAACCGAGGGGCTCGAGAAGAACAGTGTCACCAGAATGGGCATGTTCGCGGAGCCACAATCCGATTTGGCGGCGATTGCCGTTTTCGATCCACTGCTGCTGTTTCGCAAGCTGTCGCGCCACGGCGGGTGTCGTCCAAATATTGAATACCAGCACCGCCGCCGCGAGGATGGTCGCGGTCGTGCGGGCCAAGCGCCCGCGCAGCGAGGACGGCGCTGCAGTGGCATTTCGTGCGGCGGCAAAAAGTTGTCCGCACGTCCCGGCAACCACGAAGCAGGCCAGAAGCGCCGGGCCCGGCAGATACCAAGGATAGACGAGGTTCGGATAATAACTGAGGTAGACGTGCAGGCCGCAGAAGGCGAACGAGGCCGCCCGCACCGGACCGCGCACCGCTGGGACAAGCCAGGCGAACGCGACGAGAAAACCGAGGCCCTTGGCAAACCAGATGAGTCCGGCCGGCCAGCCGCCGAACCAATAGTACGAAGGCAAAAACGTTCCCGGGATCGAGCTGGAGTGATTCCAAATCGAGAACGGCAGGCGCAGGAGCAACAGCAGCGCGCCCGAAAACGGTTTGGCGCCGGTGAGCAGACCTTTTGCCATTACGGTATGCGGCACGGGTGACCCATAATACCACCAGGCGCCGGCAAACCAGGGCAGATAAAGTCCGGTGCATAATGCAGCCGCCGCGGCAAAGGTTCTCCACCACTCGCGCCGCGTGAGGCCGGTGGACGCAGAGTCGTTGAAGAGCCAGCCGCCCGCAGCGAGCAGCCCGACGTAGACAAAGCCATCCGGCCGCGTCCACATGAGTCCGCCCCAAGCCACTCCGAGCCAGAGCCACCGGCGCGGACAGTGGCCGAACTGAGCCCAAAGCGTCAGGGCAATGAAGAACAGAAGAATGCCGGTCTCCATCCCGTTAATCGTGAAATCGATGCTTTTGGCATCGAGCGCGAGAAAACTGGCCGCAAGCGCGGCCGGGATGGCGCTGCGATACAAATGGAGCATGCAGGCATAGAGGAGTGTGGTCGCGCCAGCGAATGCCGCGATGCAGATCAGCCGGAAAAGCCAGAGTGCGGCGGCATCTGATTGGTTGAGCGTGAGAACACTCGTGAGCGCCGGCAGGAGAACGCCGAGCGGCGAGGTAAACGTCTGCAGTTTGTCGCCCACGTTGAAAACCAAGCCATGGCCGGTCGCGAGATTCTTGCTCGCACGAAAGGTGATGTAGTAATCCTCCCACGCGTGCTGCGTGTAGAGCGCAAAAATCAACGCCAGCAGAAACGTCGCGAGAAAGACCCACAGATAGGTTCGTGACGGGCGCTGGACGAAGTTCATCGAAATGCGTTGGCCAGAAAGCGGTGCTCAGCGGGAACGGACTTCACGCGAAATAGATTTCGCGGGCCATGGCGACGTGCGCGAGGAGCGAGACGCGGGCGTCGTAGAACCGCGACACGCGCGTGTACGCCATAGAAATCATCTTCGTATCGTTGGCGTAATGACGATCGAGGCAGGTCTTCATCGTGGCGGCGAGCTTGTGGTAGTCACCGGCGCCGATCAGATAAGCCTCATCGTTGTTCACGAACATTTCCGGAATGCCGTCGACATTGGTGCTGACCACCGGAAGACGGAACGTGGCGGCCTCCAACAGCACGCGCGGGAAGGATTCCTCGAAGCTCGTGCAGACGAAAATATCCGCGAGCCGATACCAGTCATAAACGTCGAACGTCTCGGGCACGAGGCGCGTGTTGGTGATGCCGAGCAGCTCGATGTCCTGCTTGATGGTTTCGAGGTAAAGGCCTTCGCGGGCCCCGACCATGACGAACTCGAGCAGCCCGTGCGGGGCGAGTTCGGGGCCGTGCTGTTTGAGGAGGTGATCGATTGCGCGAATGTAGATGTGCTGGCCCTTGCGCTGGCAAACCGATCCGACGTTCACGACGACCGTGGCGTTGGGCGCGATACCATATTTCCGGCGCAGCGCCGCGCGGTCGTTCTCGGCCATGAAGCGCTCGATGCGCTCCACGTCGATCCAACTGTTGATGAGTCGGAAATTGTCGTGCGTGTTGAGATCGGCGAAAATCTTCCGCGACGCTGCGGCGATGAACACCACGCGGCTCGCGTCGCGGACGGCGTCCTCGATCAAGGGAATCACTTCGGGCGACGCGAGACTGTGCTCCGAGAAAAACCGACGAGGCGCGTTGCTCTCATGAATGTAGATCGCAGCCGGGAGATTCAATTTCTGCCCGAGCGGCACGACCCAATACGAGAGCATCGTGTTGCCGATAATCAGATCGACCTCTTTCCAGTGCGGCGCGGCGGCGATCACAGCGAGTTCGCGCCGGAACGTGTCCGCGTCGGCGGCTTTCAGCACGGGATCGAGATCGAGAATTTCGACCTTCAGGCCCGCCTTTTCGAAAGACTTGCGCAGCGGACCCTCCGCGGGGGAGAAGACGCGCACGTCCCAGCCCTCGACTTGCGCGAAGTAGCGGGCGTATTCGAGAATGAACAACGGCGCGCCCTCGAGCTGAAGGTTATGCGTCATGATCGCCATGCGCAGTTTGAGCGGCCGGCGGGAGAAACGGTGGTCGTACGGGTTGAGCTTGAAACTCGGGCTGGCGAACTGCGCGATCTCGCTGATGAACGGATCACGGAAGTTTGGATACCGCCGGACGAACGCGAGGTGCTCCTTTTCCGTGTAGGTGTTGCCCCGCGACGCGCTGCCGAGGTGGACGAGCGTGGCTTGGGGCGTATAAACGGTGCGGAAGCCGGCGTCCGCCGCACGAATGCAGTAATCGACGTCGTTGTATGCTACTTGGAAATCAACTTCGTCGAAGCCGCCGAGCTGCCGGTAAAGATCGACGCGCGTCAGCAGGCACGCGCCCGTGACGGCGGTGACGTTGCGCGCGGCGTGCGGCAGGAAAAGATAACCGAAGTCGTCCTTCGGCAAACCCACGAACATGCCGTGCGCAAGGCCGCCGTTGGGCGCGACCCAGATGCCGGCGTGATTGAGCGTTTCGTCGGGATGAATCAGCCGCGCCCCAACTACACCGACGCCCGAAACGCTCAGCCAATCCACGAGGTCCTCG
>DAITQE010000581.1:0-3239 GCA_036833235.1 Opitutus sp. | reverse complement strand
AGTTGTGGCCGATGACCACGAGATCGTGACTGCGGCAGAAATCGATGAATTTGTCCGCGGCTTCGAAGTGGAACTCGTTGGGCTTCGGCTCGACGTGCTCCCACTTCATGTCATTTTCCGCGGTCGCGCAGTTGAACTCGCGGGTGATAAATTCCGTCGTGCGGGCATCGGTGTTACCGAACTGCCGGGGGTTGAGAGCGGCGCCGATGAGGAAATCGTCTTTGAAAGCGTCCTTGAGGGTGACGGATTCGGGTGCCTTCGGCGCGTAAGGTTCGACCGGTGCGGCCGTTTGTGCGAATGCGCTGAGGGCCGCGATCGAGCCGATGGCAATCAACGAGGTGAAACGTAAGCGATGAGCAGTGGAGGACACGCGATCAGAGGGGTTGAGAGAATCGGAATGCTGCCGACCCAAGCTTAGACGGATTTTGTCCCAGAAAGATGCGAGGCCCGTGCGTGATTCGCTCGGACGCGATGCCGAGCCGCGCAACGCGCGACATTCTGTTAAGGGGAGTGTAGGACCGCGGGAGGATGCACACATAAAAATTCCGACCGGACCTGAGGCTCGGTTTTGCTGCTACTCCGCCTTCTTGAGCCCGCAGCACTCGGTGAGCGGGTACACGATGCGCTGGCTGCGATTGGGCGAGAGCAGTGGATCGATGCTCACGGAATCAAGTCCCCGCATTCTGCTCGACCTGGGCGTCTTCTGCCTCGGTGAGGTCGCGGTAGATCGATTCTTTCAGGTTATTGTGCCAACGCATATACGGAGGAATGGCCACGGTCGAGCCGTCGGGTTTGATCTCGCGATCGCTAGGAACGAGCGTGATTTCCTTGTCGGTCAGCACGGCGGTGACGCGTACTTCTTTGTGCTTATCTTTCTTCCCAGGGATGAAACCCACCACCTCATCATTGTTTTCTGAGACTACGGTCCATCCTCGCGCCCTCAGACAGTGAATGACTGCCCATCGAGCTCGCTCTCGGGAAAGGCCTTTGGGAATCGTCAGCACGTTGCCCTCCGGCAGCCATGACTTCGGCCGCTCGCGCATGAGCAGGAGCTTTTTTACGAGCGACGGCTCGGCGGGCAGGGGAGTGTTCGCCAGACCGGCGTGCGTCAGCAATTGCGCAACATGATCGGTCAACAACGCGGAATAGGCCGCAGTCACGCGTCGCTGTTCGGCCACGGGAAATTCCGCCCAGCTCTCGTGCCATTCGACCGAATAGAGCTGCTGCGCTCCCTTTAATGTTTCCGTCGCGGTGAACGCTTGAGTCCGACAATCGAAAATGCGGAGCTGAAATACGCCGTACACCTGGATGCGTTTCAGGCCAAACGCCTCCCGCCGGTAGAGTCCAAATCCCACTAGCGGCTGATTCGTCCCAGCGATCCAATCCTGGGCCACGCCGGTGGTGAGCAACACAACGCGATCAACGTTTTGAGCGCGGCCGAACTCGACGAGTCGACGTTCGAGTTCCGCTGCGCCCGTATCAATGAACAGGAACCGGAAGCCTTGCTCCAATGCGAGATCGCTCGTACGGCCGTCAATCACGGGTACCGGCTGAGTGAGTATTTTCGCGATGAAGCGACTCGCCACGTTGTTGGCGTCAAAATCCTCCGGTGTCGCTTCCCACTGCTTGTTTTGAAAGATAGTCGTGCCGACATTCACCCCGCGAACGAACGGTTCGAATCCGGTCACGATGACGGTTCGAGCTGGAGTCGACAGGACTTCGTGCGGCGTGGCGCAGCCGGCCAGCAAAACGAGAAGCGTGGCGATAATTAAAGGCAGCAGTTTCACGGGATTAAAAAATGAAAGGTACGTATTCCACCGAGTGCGAATTCATGGCGCCACCACCACCGGTGCGGCGCCCGTCTTCAGCAACACACGCGTGCCGGCCGGCGCCAGACTCAACACGACCGACTTTTCGCCGACGCTGATGCACGTTACCTCCGCGCTGACGCCATTGACGTTGAGCGACGCTTTCTGACCGGCGACAAGCCGCGTGCCGTTCACGATTGCGATGTGCTGAGTCCCGTTCGAAGCGAGGCCGCCGAGTCTCAGGTTCGGCACGATAAGGGCGGTCTGAATCTCCACAGCCGTGTTTCCGGGTTCGTAATTCGCCGCACGTGCTTCGCCTTCTCGGACCTCGTCCAGCGACATTGTCTTGATGAGTGCGTCGTTCGGAGAGCGATCGGAAGCATTCCTCTCCGCATTTTTGACGAGACGATACCACTTGTAGGATTCCACCGGATCGCGTCGAACGAGAATGCCATTCTCGTACGCCATCGCGAGCAGCTGCCGGGAGTGTTCAAAACCTTTGTCGGCGGCGGAACTCGCATACGTGAGAGCCTGACGTAGCTCCGGGCCGTGAGACTTCAGCAGGTAGGCGTACATGTCGGGGCGACTGTAAGTGCTGGAGAAATAGGGATAGTTCATTGTCCACGCCAAATCGTCCTCGGCCGGCCCGTATCCCTGAGCCGCTGCTGCAGCCAGCCACTGACGCCACTCCGTCCCTCCCATGCCGAATGTCTTGGCGTACGCGTATTGAGCTTCTGGATCTCCTGATTCGGCTGCGGCCTTGGTCTCGGCTAACGCGGGCACACCGCTCGTCGTCGATGCCCCCGTCGTGGCCACCTGTGCGCGATCGGGATGGTCGATCAGATTGCGGAGTACAGTGCGATCCTGGCTCAACGGATGTCCTCCGATGCCCGAACGAATCGACCAAACTCCATTCTTCTTTTCGCCGTGAGCCGACCAGTAGGAGAGGAGCCCTCCCGTCATCGCGACCACCAACTCGCCACTCACGCCCGGAGTGCCTTTGGTCCACTCCGACCAAGCCCCGTGTCGTTCGCGAAACTGATCACAGGTGACGTACACCGTGAAGCGATCGGTGACGCCGTTGAGCCGATCGGTCTCTTCAATTGAGGTTAGAGAAAAGCTAGTCCGGGCATTCCGCAGTTCGACCAGCTGCCAGGCACTCCCGTGTTTCTGCGCGCACAACCAGTTGTTGCCTGACGCAACGAACGTCGAATTCAGCAGCTCGTTGGCTTTGCTCTCCGATTCGCTCTGCGCCGCGCGGCTTTCCGCGCATGCAAGAAACACGAGTCCGATCACGAAGCGAAGCCAGTAAGGTTTCATTTTCAGAGTTTGTGGTTGGCGTTCGAATTCGCGCAACGCCGCCTATTTCGCTGTCGCGCGCGCCAATTCGATCGCTGCTTTTGCTCGTTCAAGATCGGCACGGTCCTTTGA
>DAITQE010000580.1:0-3239 GCA_036833235.1 Opitutus sp. | reverse complement strand
GGCGGGACGCCGAGAGCAGCACGCGGGACGCGTGCGCTCCCCGGACCCCAGACATTGGTTTCCGCAATGCCCCGGAGCTTGCTCCGGGGATTTTTACTCGCGTTAGTTCGCGTTTTATTCGCGGTTAAAATGACTCGTCATGGCCTGGCGTGATCGGTTTGGAAGCTGAAAACGGCGGCCGCCGCTAACAGCGGTAACGACACCGATGATCGCGGTGGAGTTCGTGGACTAATAACATCGCGCGTGAGAGGGAGCGCGCGGCTGGGTTGCGCGAGAACGTGGCGCTGCTGGCATGCGAGCTGCATTCATGATTCACGGGCAGCTTCTCCTCAGCGGAAGCTGGCGAGGCGCCATTGGAGAATGAAAGAACTTATAGAAAGCCGACAGATCCGAGCCTTCGTTGCCGTCGCGCGACGGGGAAACTTCACGCTGGGCGCGAAGGATGTTTTCCTTACCCAATCGGCGGTGAGCCATGCGATCAAATCGCTCGAAGACGACTTGGGCTGCGCGTTGTTTCGACGCGTTGGGCGTCGGGCGGTGCTGACCCACGCAGGTGAACGGTTACTGCAGCACTGTGAAGAGATTCTCCACAAGATGCAGGACGCGCGCATGGAGATGAGCCAGCTGCCGGATTTGAATGCGCCGGGACTGCGCATCGGCGCGCCGATGACCATTTGTCAGCACATCCTGCCTCCGGTGTTACGCAGGGTGCAGACGGAGTATCCGCAATGTGGATTGCGCGTCGAGACGGGCGACAACCCTCAGATCCTCGCGCAATTGCTCTCGGGTAAGGTTGATCTTGCGATCATGGTTGAGCCAGAACGTCGTCCCGACCTCGTGTTTGAGCCACTCTTCGAGGACGAGTTGCGCTTTGTCATGTTGCCTTCCCATGCGTGGGCGACCGCCGGGGAAATCAGCGAGGAGGATATCCGCAAAGCCACCCTGATCATGGCGAATAAAGCAACGCGCACGTACCACTTGGTGATGGCGTATTTTCGCTCAGCGCGCGTCGTGGTGGAGCGCTGCATCGAGCTGGGCAGCATCGAGTCCATCAAGGAACTCGTGAAGAATGGGCTCGGCGTTGGGATTGTCGCAGAGTGGCCGATGCGAGCGGAGCTCCTGCGCGGGGAACTGGTCACCCGACCGCTTGGACGCCGCCCTCTTTCGCGTCAATGGTATGCCGTGTCTTTGCGCGAACGTGCGCTCAACCCGGTCGAGACGAATCTTATCCGCTATCTGCGGGAAGGAGCCGCCGATTTGACGAACTTAACCGAAAAGCCAGCAAAGGGTGCGCAAACGACGAACGCCAGCGCCCCGTCGGCGGTGCACTGGGGATTGAAGCTCACCGCATTGCAACCATTGCTGCTGTTGCTGGCTGCTGGGATGTGAATGCGGCCCGATACAGCGCCAGCTTTGCGCGCAACGCCTTGAGCTCATGCTTGGTCGGCTGACGCGGCGACTGCACTTTGGGCAGAGCGCCATAACGCGCCAAACACTTGGAGAGGAGGGCGACTGCGGCGTCGGGCGAAAGGCTGCCGCCGTCGATGAACAGATCGGTTTTCGCGGGACTGCACGCCCGCGGCCCACGCGCCAGGCGGACGACGGGAACGCCCTGTTTGATAGCGAACTCGAAGCCGCGCTGTGTACCATCCTGAAAGATACCCCGGTGATCACCGACGCCGACGAGTCCGACAACGGGTTGGGCTTTTTGCAGCTGGGCGAGTTGAAGCAGCACGCCCAACTCAGCGGCTCCATCGCGGGGAGCGTCGCCGGGTGACCACGGAGCGTCCTCGATCAAAGCGACCGACGGTGCGGCGGACGCCGCGCTGGTGGCGAAGGCCATGACCAAAGCTGACCATAAAACGCGAAGAGACATGCCTCCCTGGAAGCACGCCTGGTGCCATGAGGGACCGCGGAGCGGCAGGTGATCGATGAACTGTTTTCATCGGTTTTGCGTATCAGCGCGAGGCAGACACCAGTTCTGCCACAGCCTTGACGATCGGAGTAGGTTGCGCGCTCGCCGCGCAACGGGTCCGCGAGAGCGGACGTAGCGCGGCGAGCACGCTACCTACACCAAATACGGGTTTTCACACGGTCTGGTGAGCGACCACGCGGTTTCGGTGGCGTACGAGAGCTTCAGGCCCTTGCTGTCTGGGGCAGCGCGTTGGGTGCTGCAATCGCCGGTGGTTTCACTTTTACGAGGCGCTCCATATAGACATAAAACACGGGCGTGATATAAAGCGTGAGGAGCTGCGAAACCACCAGCCCGCCGACGACCGCGAGTCCGAGCGTGCGCCGGGATTCGGCTCCCGCTCCCCAGCCCAGCGCGATCGGCAAGGTGCCTGCCAGCGCGGCGAGGGTGGTCATCATGATCGGCCGAAAGCGCACAAGACAGGCCTCGTAGATCGCGGCCTCAGCGGACTGACCACGCACGCGTCGCGCTTCCAGCGCGAAATCGATCATCATGATCGCGTTCTTTTTCACGATACCGATCAGCATGATGAGGCCGACATAGCCGTAAATATTCAGCTCTTCGCCGAAGGCCAAGAGGGTAACGAGCGCGCCAAAACTCGCGGAAGGCAGTCCCGAGAGAATCGTGATGGGGTGAACGAAGTCCTCATAGAGAATGCCCAGCACCAGATAAATCACGAGCACGGCGACGAGCAGCAGCACGCCGAGGCCTTTCAACGAGCTGGTGAAAGCGGCGGCGGAGCCCTGGAACGTGGAGCTGACCGTTGCTGGCAATTCGTTGCGTGCCAGTCGCTCGATTTTGGCAGTGACATCGCTGAGCGAGATGCCCGGGGCGAGATTGAACGAGATGGTGACCGCGGGAAGCTGGCCGAGGTGCGTGACGGTGAGTGGTCCAACCGTCGAGTGGCGCTTCGTGACCGCCTCGAGCGGAACGAGCTTACCGTTCTTGTTCCGGAGATGAATGAGCGAGAGCGAGCTGGCGTCGCGTTGATACCGGTCGTCGAGCTGAAGGATCACGAAGTACTGGTTGGTCGGAGTGTAGATGGTGGAGACCTGCCGGGAGCCGAAGGCGCTGTAGAGCACGTCCTCGATCTGTTGCGCGCTGATGCCGAGCGAGGACGCCTTGTCGCGATCGATATCGACGAACAGCTGCGGGCTCGTGATGAGGAGATCAGAGGCGACGTCGACAACGCCCGGTAACGCGCGGATCTTTTCCTGAAAGTCGGGTGCGACACGGTAGAGCTCCTCGAGATCGGAACCATACAGGG
>DAITQE010000579.1:0-3241 GCA_036833235.1 Opitutus sp. | reverse complement strand
CAGCAGATCCGTACCTTGCTTTTGCGAGAGCGCGCGGACCACTGCGTTGACGTCGAATTCGCCGATGATGCCGGAGATGTTCGCAAATGAACCGGCCGCAGCCGCGAGCCCGGCGACTCCGGGAATGCTTGGAGCGTTATTGATGATCGGAATATCGATGGCTTCCGTGACCGAGATTCCACCGTCCGCGTTGGCCAACGCGCTCTCCGGCCGGACAATTCTACCCTGCTGATTCCCGATCGTGTTGCTAAACGCCGAGGAGAGGCTTCGACCATTCGACGTATAGACTGCCTTTGCGCCGCTTTGCTGCGTCGCCTTCTGTTTGACCGCCCAGTTCACTCCCAGCTCCTCCAGCGCGCCGTCCTGCACTTCCATGAACTTGGCTTCGATCTCCACCTGACGGACATCGTTGTACCGCGTCAGGATGTTTCGAATACGCTCGAGATTTCGGGCGGTTTGAGTGACCACGATGGCGGATCCGTCGTACGCGAGATTTGATTCCGCCACCGCCGTGAAATTCACGCCGGCTTGCTGGAGGAATGCTTTGATCGCCCGTCCTTCAGTGCCGAATGGCAATCCGTTATCGCCCGGACCGAGATGGGCACTCGTCACTCCGTTTGGCGGCAGTTTTGCCGACGGTGCATTGGCTGCTCCATTCAAACCTGCCATCCGCATCGCGGTCGCGTGCGTAACCGGAAAGAACGCCGTCTCGAGGGTGGACGTTTCGCCACCAGGACGGATGACCACGGCGTCAGCCTGCAACTCGTACTGGTAACCAATGGAGGCGGTCGCAAAATCCAGCGCGCGTCTCAGCGTCGTGTTGCGCAGCGTCAGCGTGACAACCGGCGCTTGGTTCGTCGGATCGAGCAGAACCATATTTACCCCTTTTGCTCCGGTAACCGTCGGATCGAACTGCTCGGACACCGCCGCGAGCGCGGCGATCACCTGCCGGATTTCTGTTCGTGTGAAACTGATGCTCGGCACAACGATTTCATCCAGCTTCCGCGCCAGGGGAGATGTCGTCTCCAGCGTTTCCGATCTTCGCTCCTCGCCGTGAAAAGGTTCCGGACGTCGCCAACTTTTTGCCACTTGGTCGATAAGCTGCAGGCGAGTCTCTTCCCGATCGTTGACGCGCGCGATCGCCTGATCGTTCGCTATTCGGAGAAGAAACTGTCTCGCGTCCTGATTGTCTGGGTCACGCGCCTCGACCATTTGAAACGTAAACGTGGCTGCTTCGATATCACCCGCGAGATATTGGCTGCGACCTTTTGCGACGAGTTCGCTCAGTTCTGTGTGACTCGAGTCAGCCGCTGCCACATTGGCGTTCGTGTTTTGTTCGTCAGCGTCTGCGAAACAAAGCGCTGGAACGCACCAAACCAATGCAATCGGCAAAACGGACAAACGAGAGAACAACCTGAGGCGTGATGGGGCATTCATGCAAAATCAGGACGTAGGCGGCGCCGTCGTCGGCGACGCGTTCGGTGCGAGAGTAAGCGTCAGACGGTCATCCGCGGATCCGCTGGGATCGTCTCGCGCCACATCGATCACAGCTGGCTCGAGTTGAATCCGGACGATTCTAAATCGCGCGCCGTTTGAAACCACCACATCGCCTTCGCGCACTTCCCGCGATTCGGCCGTCGCGCTTTTTGTTCTCACGGTCGCGACCAATTGGTCATCGAAAAAACGCGCATCGCTGCGCAATGCAAATGTCGTCCCCGTTTCTTCGTCACGCACCGCTGCGGTCCCCACGTCGCGCATTGTCGTCATGCCATCGATGAGAGGGACCGCTTCGCGGATTACCTCGAACTTGTCGATCACGACTCCTAATCCGGTCAATCGGTCTCCGTCTCTCGCTACGAACAATTCGCTTGTCGCCGCGTTCTCAAAAAAGCCGCAGCGATTCGATCCGTTGACGGCATAGCCCACGAGCTGGATTCGAAACAAAGGTCGACGAACCGCGACGAGGGTTAATCCAATCGGTGCAACCGGCGGGCTGGTGATCGGTGAGGTCGACGCTACGACCTTTGGCGTCACCGTGAACCGCTTGGTTTGCTGGTCATAGCGAATTTCTGGCGGCGTAAAAACATCGAACAGCCACGCATCGCCATCAACCCGGCGTTGAGAAGCCTTCCATTGCGACGTGCGAGTTTCGAGAATCTGCTCAGCTGGCAACCGGAGGGGCGCAACAACCTTCCGTTTGACTCGCGAGCCGCTCGACCGTCGTACCGCCGTGTGATGCGGGACGCTGAACCACACGCACGACACGATCGCCACTGCCAGCGCCGTCATCGTCTGCAACTTGCCGCGACGTGTCAGATGCATCGATTAACTCGCCGGCTGAAGAGGCTTGATGAACTCGAGAAATTCCACCGTTACCGTGAACAGAAGCTCGCTCGGCTGAATCAGCAGCCGATCCCCGCCCGCCGATTCACGACTTGCTTTCCCAATCTCGGCACGGCTTCGCGGCGCGACGTGGACCGTGCGGATCGAGCACGTCACTTTGGATGCGGCCAGACGATTCACTAACACGCGTAAGGTTTCCGTCTCTCCCTTAAAACTCACCCGAAAGGCTTTGGCTTCTACCGAGCCCGGAACTCGGGCCGAGAGTCTCCGCTCGAGGTCAAAATAGTCTGCGCTCGCGTCCGTCGTGTTCCGCGGTTTCGAAGTCGATCGTCCATTAGCGCCGGCGTCAGGTGTCTCCTCCGCGAGCGGAAGACCACGTTGGACGCTGAGCAATTCGCACGGACCGGCCTCGAACAAACGTTCGAGAAGATGTTCAATCAGCAAGCGTTGGCGAAACACGGCATGAACCGATTCCTTCGACGGCCCACGACTCGCATATTCGGCAAACCCAAATCGCTCATCAGGTTTGAGTTTCACTCCGAACTGCTGCGCCCGCGTGCGCATCCGCTCAGTAAATACGGCAAGGTCAAAGTATGCGTCCGTGCTATTGTGGGGGCCCTCTATTCCTGGCAAAATTGATGCACCCTCGGTCCGACCATCCGGCGCAAACAGAGCCGACTCGCGCTCGGCCACAACCCGCGTCATCCGCTCGAGCTCGAGGTCGCTTTGCCCCTCCTCAGCCGCATCGGTCGAAGCCACCGCCGTCAACGCATCGAGTAATTCATCCCGTGCGCGGCCAAGACGTTGCTGGTTCAACTGCACCTCGCGAAGGCAGCGTCGCAAACTCCACGCCGCAGCGAGCGCCACCAGGCTCAAGGCCAGTAGCACACTGTAGAAA
>DAITQE010000578.1:0-3243 GCA_036833235.1 Opitutus sp. | reverse complement strand
GCAAGCGCATCTGCCGAAAGGCCGACCGAACGATAGTGCTGCGTGACAATCCAGCCGACGATCTTCGGGTGAAAATTGCCGAGGCCCCACAGTCCAATAATGCCGGCGCAGCAGAGGATCAGGCCGAGCAGCGCGTGTTTTCGCCAACGCGGGTTGCCGAGCAACGCGGCGTAGGAGCCAAATCTAATGCCGCGCTTTATACCTGCTGCACGAGCGAGCGTCCATTTCTCCGGCTCTTTCAGCCGCCGCAGGATGAAGACGCACAGGAATGCCGGCAGCGCGCCGACCAGAAAAATCGCTTGCCACGCTTTCAAACCAAACGGGAGCAGCTCCCGCGCGGCGAGCAGTCCGATGCCCATGCCGATAACTCCGGCGAGGATGTTGCCCCACGTTGAAAGCGACTGAAGGAGACCGAGCGCGGGCGCACGCGTGTGGTCGGGCACGGAATCGGCCACGAGGGCGACTGAAAGGCCGAAGACGCCGCCCACGCCCAAGCCCGTCAGAAACCGATACAAGCAAAAATCGAAAAAGCTCGTCGAGAACGAGCTCAACCCGGTGCTGACCGAATAGCAAAATACGCAGAGCGTCAGGATCCGGGCGCGTCCGAAACGGTCGCCGAGTGCGCCAAAGATCAGGCCGCCGACCGCCCAGCCGACCAGGAAAACCGATGTGGTGTAAGGGCCGTAAACTGTGGCGGTGGTTTTGTCGACCAGGAGGTCGTCCATCGCGGCATCACGAGCGAGATTGAAGAACTGCTGGTCGAAGCAATCGAAGAGCCACGCGAGCGAGGCCACATTGAAAACGAACCAGTGTTCGCGCGTAAAAGAGCGCCACCAAGGCGCGCGGGGAGAGGGGTTCATCATGGACATTTTCGGCCAGGGGGGATTTGGGGCGCTGTAGTTGAATTAGGAGAGTCTCGCGAAGCTGCGAAGGGAACGAAGATTCGAACCGGGTGATTTTCTTCGTCTCCCTCGATTCCTTTGCGAGGCAACTTGATCTCAATTCAATAGTACTGGGGATTTTTTTGGTTATGGCGGCCGGGGGCCGATCACGGCGTGCGATGAAGTGGTTAGAGTCTTACCGGTTTGCCGAGTTCGGCCGAGGCATAGAGCGCGCGGATGAGGACGACCGCTTTGCGGCCTTCCGGCCCGTCGAGAGCGGGAGCGCGCCCCGCCCGCAACGCATCGACAAAAT
Source organism: Opitutus sp. (assembly GCA_036833235.1). Classification (GTDB taxonomy): domain Bacteria; phylum Verrucomicrobiota; class Verrucomicrobiia; order Opitutales; family Opitutaceae; genus Opitutus. Next base: position 2,049 of record DAITQE010000578.1, on the reverse strand, counting down.
CCTGAATCTGACGCTGGTGACCGGCGATCGATATCGCGCCGGGTGCGCCGGCCCCGGAACCGAGGGCGTTGTCGTTGCGGGCGGCACGGATGGCCTCATCGCCGGCCGTCGTCGTGACGAAATCCCAGCGTGCGATATGATCATCTTCGAGACAGGCGGAGCCGCGTTCGCCGCAGATTTCGATCCGCCGCGACCAGCCGGGCCAGGCCGCGGTGCTCGCTTCAATCGTGCCGAGCGCGCCGGTAGCGAACCGCAGCGCGGCGGACGCCGTATCTTCGGATTCGATACTCCGGTGCACGCGGCGCGTCGTCAACGCGAAAACTTCCACTGGCATGCCAGCATACCATTGCAGCAGATCGACCGCATGGATCGCTTGATTCATCAGCGCTCCGCCACCGTCGAGCGCCAACGTGCCTTTCCAGCCGCGATAGTAATTGCTGGCGCGGTGCCATTTCACGGACGCACTGCACAGCACAAGTCGGCCAAACCGGCCCGCCTCGAGGGCGGTTTTGAGTGTGCGCGCGCCGTCGCCAAAACGAGCCTGGAAGATCGGCAACAATTGCACGCCGGCAGCCGCGACGGCTTCCAGCAGCCGATCGACCCGCGGCACGGTGATCTCGAGTGGTTTCTCCACGATGAGGTGTTTGCCGGCACGCGCGGCGAGAATCGCAGGTTCGAGATGCGCGCCGCTTGGCGTGGTCACGCAGATCACGTGGATATCGGGCCGCGTCACCAGTTCCTCGACACGCGTGGTGGAAAACGCCGCACCGTGCAGCGCCGCAAACTCCCGGACTTTTTCCGGTGTTCTGCCGGCGACGCCGATCAGTTGAGCCCCGTTTGCCTGGGCGATCGCCTCGGCATGGAGGCCGGCGATCATCCCCGTGCCGACGATGCCAAATCCAATTGGCGTGGAGGGCGGAGGACATGTCATTTGTAATAAGGTCCGAGCTCGTCGATGATGCGTTTCCGGAGCGCGACAGAATCGAGCGCGCCGGTGTGTCGATAGATAATCCGCCCGCCGGGAGCCACGACGATCGTGTGCGGAAGCGGGCCGGCCCAGGCGGGATCGAGGGCCTGCAAAAGTGCGTCGGTGCTTGCGCCGGTGTAGAGAAAATTGACCGCCTCCCGGCCTTCGGATTTGAGCAAGCGCGCGAGGCGCCGGGGCGGAGAGGCGTGTTGTTTTTCGAGAAACGCTTTCACGTGGCTGGCTTGATTTGGGTCGTCCATGCTGATCGTAATCAACTCGAAATCGCGGTTCCCGAGACGACGCGAGAGCTCGACTAGATCGGGAAATTCCGCGGCGCACGGAGCGCACCACGTTGCCCAGACATTGATCAGGCGAAGGCGCGGCGAGGTGTTTTTCGCGAGCGCTGCAGCGCTGCCCGCGTCGATGTTTTCCAGAACGACCGGCTCGCTGTTCAATTTCTCCTCGGCCCGCGCGATTTCAGCTTGGTTGGAATTCCACTTTGTCGAACAACCGACCACGGGTGTGAGGGGCACGGAAACGGGTTTGCCCGCGAGCAATTCCATGACGGCCTTCCGCGCGTCGAACGACTTTACCGTCGCGGGATCAGGGAAGCGTGAGTCGTCAACGCGACCGACGTAGCGGAGCTTGCGGTCACGGTCGAAGAGAAACACGTGCGGGGTGGCGAGGCAGCCGTAAGCTTTCGCCGTGATCTGGGTGTCTCCATCATATAGGTACGGAAACGGGAAGCCCTGTTCTTTGGCGTACAGCTTCATGTCCTCGTAACTGTCGTTGTACTTGCTGTACCCGAGTTCGCTGATCGCGATGCCCGCGGGACTGTTGGGATTGATCGCCACGACGGCCAATCCCTGGCTGGCAAACTCGCGAGCGAGGGGGAAGAGCCGGGTTTCGGCAGCGTGCGAGTAGGGACAATGGTTCGACAGGAACACGACCATGAGCGCGGAAGCGTGCTTGAAATCCGCAAGAGAGTACGTTTTTCCATCGACGCCTGGGAGGCTGAAGGCGGGCGCGGAATCGCCGAGCTTCAATTTACGAGCATCGGACGGCATCTCGCTTTCGAGATC
>DAITQE010000577.1:791-3244 GCA_036833235.1 Opitutus sp. | reverse complement strand
TTCGTTCGCCCGCGAGTTGCGCGGCAAGCGCGCAACCTACACCGACCCATTAATGGTTAATCGGCTGGTACTGTCGCCCGTCTCATTTCTTGCAAAACTTCCATGCGCTTCAAACGTCAGACCACTCACCCCATGAAAAAATATCTGCTCGGTCTAGTCTCACTTTCGGCGATGGCCTTTGCGGCCCAGCCAGTCGTGAATTTCCATAATCATCTCGGCATCCAGATGTGGAGCCTGCGCGAAACGGCCAAGGAGAGCACCACCGCCGCGCTCGATTTGGTGAAACAGTACGGTCTCAAAGAAGTGGAGACAGCCGGCCTCGGCACGCTTACGGCGGAACAATACAAGGCTGAGCTGACGTCGCGCGGACTGACCGCGATCGGGATGCACGCGGGATACGATTTGCTGCAAACAGATTTGCCGAATCTGATCAAAACCGCCCACACACTTGGTGCGAAGTACATCGTTTGTCCCTGGATTCCCCACGGCAAGGAGGGCTTTACCGAAGAACTCGCCCACCAGGTCGCGCGCGATTTCAACGTTTGGGGCAAGACCTGCCGCGAAGCCGGACTACAGCTCGGCTGGCATCCACACGGCTTCGAATTCGTGGCCTCAAAAGCCGGCCATGGCGAAACGATGTTCGACATCGTCGCGCGCGAAACCGACCCAGCCAATCTCTGCTTTGAAATGGACGTCTTTTGGGTGTTTCACGCCGGGCAGGATCCAGTGAAGTTGCTTAACAAATACAGCACGCGCTGGGTGCTCATGCACGTGAAGGACATTCGCAAGGGCGCTGTTACCGGGCTTTCGACGGGCAGCGCGCCGCCCACTGACAACGTCCCGGTGGGCAATGGTCAGATCGATTGGCCCGCCGTGTTGCGCACCGCGCAGAGTGTCGGCTTGCAATATTATTTCATCGAAGACGAGACCCCGGCCCCACTGCAGTGCATCCCGGCGAGCCTGAAATACCTTCGCGCCTTGAAGCTGTAGGCTCGGGCGTGTCGCATAGTAGCGCACGCCTTTTTCTGAGACTGCGCTTGGAAAAGAGACGAACGGAGTGCCGTGTTTGTAGTTCCGCCTTCTGGCCCTTACAGCTGAAATCCTGCGAAAAATGCGGAAGATTTCTCGGGCAAAATTTTTACAGGAGGTCGCCGAGGAAGCAGAGGTGAAGCAGCAACTCTCTGCGCTCTCGGCGGCCTCCTGTAAAATGATCGGGCTGGTGCGAATGAGGTTCGGGTCTTGGTTCCGGCGACGCCGGTTGGGCTGTCCGCGGGTCGAATTCCGTCTAAAGCTTACCCGCCTCTTTCTGCAAAATGTGGTAATTCGCCATCGAGATACCGCTCAGCATCGCACCGACGATGCCGAGGAAGCCCTGGTCCGTTCCGCACAAATATAAATTGTTCAATTCGGTCCGCCCCTGGCGGTTCTTCACCGGTGCGCCGTAAATCGCGCCACCAAAGTGGCCGGTGTATTCCGTGATTGTTCGCGGCGTGAACATGTCCGTCGCAGTCGTCGCCATCGCCAGCGCGTCATCGCGCTCCAACAGCGGCAAAAATCGCAGCGCACTTTTTTGCACCTCTGCAAACCAGCGCTGTTTATCGGCGCGGTATTCGGTCTCCGGGAGATGCGCCCACCGGTCGTAGTTCGCCAGACACGTCACACGAAGAATCCCTTCGGGTAACGTCCGCTCCGCGCCGAAATCGAAATTGTTCGGCAGGCAGATCACCCCGCTCCGCGGATCCACCTGCGCCGCGGGCCGCGCATAGTCGAATCGAGTGGAGTCGTTGAAAAAAATGATCGTGTCGTCGCCCCAGCCCAACTCCGCCGGCTGGCACCCCAATACGCTAATCGTTTCGACAAACGACAACCGACCGACGTTGTCGTTTGCGCCAGGTAGGGCTCGATCTCCGGGCGAGCCGTTGAGCGTGAGCGTGTGATCTTCAGAGCGGCCCGCCCGGAGGTCGGGCGCTACCCCTCGAACCAACGCCTCCGTTTCCGGCGCGCCGATCGACGAAATCACATTATCCGCCGTGATCTCCTCTCCGTTATCAAGCATCAGCGCGGTTGCACGGCCGGCGCGCGACACGATGCGTTGCACGCCACATTTCATCCGACGCTCACCGCCCGCACTCCGATATTTTTCCAACAACACGCGCAGGATCAGACGCACGCCTTCGAACGGTCGCGCGAAGCCTTCCAAAAACAGCGCTTTGAACATGATCACGAATTGGCCGAACTCCATGTCGCGTTCCTGCGCGCTGCCGTAGTACATCACCGGACAAAAAAGCATGTCCTCCAACAGCGGATCGGTGACGTGACGGCGCACGACCTCCCTCGCTGACATCGGGGCCGCGTCGAGTGTGACATCGTCGTGCGTTTTCACGAGCGTGACGAGTCGCCGGAAACCGTCGATTTGCGCGGGAAAATTCGTCGCGATTTCACTCTCGAAAACG
>DAITQE010000577.1:0-781 GCA_036833235.1 Opitutus sp. | reverse complement strand
CCGCAAAGTCATTCGTAAACCGGAGCGAGCGTTCCCCACGCGGCCCGAACGCCACGCGCGATTGTTTTTGTTCACACAGCGCAAACTCGTCCCGTTCGATTCTTAGCTGCCGCAGTAGCTTCGTGAGCGGCGTGCCTTTTATTCCGGGCCGCACGTAGTTTGTCATCGCATGCAGCCCGACATCGAATTTCCGTCCACCAATGCTGTAGAAGCTGTTCAATCCCCCAACGGCATTGTGGCGCTCGAAAATGCACACGCGTTTGCCGAAGTGCGCGAGCCGGATGCCGGCCGCGAGGCCCGACATCCCGGCGCCAATGATGGCCACGTCGTAATGCGAAGCAGTGTTCAAGCTGAAATTCGTAGCTGCGAGCGTGAGCGAGTGGGGATGACGGTCCGGTGTAGGTTGCACGCTCGCCGCGCAACGTTGGCTGGCGCGCGGCGAGCGCGCAACCTACCAGCGACTCAGCTCCGAATTCTGAACTCTCAGCTCTTCCCTGCGAGCGCGTTGAACTTCGGTGTCAGGTACTCCGCCGAGCTGTCGAGCGATGCCAGCTGCAAATAATCCTTCTCCGGAACTTCGATTCCGTGCCGCTTGCGCAACTCCATGACGATATCGAGAAAATCCATCGAATCGAGCTGGAGCTGATCGCGCAGCCGCACATCGGGCTTCACGTTGGTCAAATCCTCGTCGGGCGCGATGTCGGCGATAATATCGAGCACCACCTTCTTACAGTCGTCTTTGGTCATGTTTTGGGCTGAGGGGCGATTAGGGGAGAAAACG
>DAITQE010000576.1:1828-3246 GCA_036833235.1 Opitutus sp. | reverse complement strand
CCGCTCTCGGCGAGACGCCGAGAGCAGCACGCGGGACGCGTGCGCTCCCCGGACCCCGGACCCCAGACAGCGGTTTCTGCAATGCCCCGGAGCTTGCTCCATGGATTTTACTTTTCTGACCTTATTTTTCTGACTCTAACGATGCCAATCACCGGCCCGCTTGATTTGAGTCCGGTAAACCAGCAGGAATTTGCAGAACTGGATTATCAAGTGAGGCGGGTTGCTTTTGAGTGTCAGAACCTGGGCCGTCAGAAAGTTCAGTTGGTCTCGCTGATAAAATAAGAATGATCAGTCAGAAAAATGTGGGCAGAAAAATTACCTGAGTGCTCGTTGTCCTCTCATTTTAAAAACCGCCACGAAGAACGACTCATGCCCGCCTCCGTCACGCCTGACGTTTCCGCTGTTCGCGCCTATCTGCTTCGCTTGCAAGATTCCATCTGTGCCGAGTTGGAACAGGAAGACGGCGCCGGACGTTTTCGTGAGGACTCCTGGGAACGTCCGAGCACTGGCTCGGCCGGTCACGGCGGCGGCGGCCGCTCGCGTGTTCTGACCGAAGGCGCTGTTTTCGAAAAAGCGGGCGTAGGCTTTTCGCACGTGCAAGGTGATTCATTGCCAGCGTCGGCATCCGCGCACCGTCCGGAACTTGCCGGCAAACCATGGGAAGCGCTTGGCGTCTCTCTGGTCATTCATCCGCGCAACCCCTACGTCCCGACCAGCCACGCCAACGTCCGCTTCTTCATCGCCGGTCACAAAGCGCCCGAAGTCGAAAGTCGGAAACCGAAAATCGGAAATCCGATCTGGTGGTTCGGCGGTGGCTTCGATCTCACGCCGTATTACGGTTTTGAAGACGATGCCGTGCACTGGCACCGCACCGCGCTCGATGCTGTGTCGCCGTTTGGCGATGCGCTGTATCCGCGTTTCAAGCAATGGTGCGACGAGTATTTCTACCTCAAGCATCGCAATGAACCGCGCGGCATCGGCGGCTTGTTTTTCGACGACTTCAACGCGCTTGGTTTCGATCGTTCCTTCGCTCTCCTGCAAGCCGTCGGCAACGCCTTTCTTCCCGCGTATCGGCCCATCGTCGCGCGTCGTAAAGCGATCGCGTACGGCGACCGCGAACGCCAGTTTCAGTTGTACCGGCGCGGCCGGTACGTGGAATTTAATCTCGTGTGGGATCGAGGAACTCTCTTTGGCCTGCAGACCGGCGGACGCACGGAGTCGATTTTGATGAGCCTGCCACCACTGGTCCGTTGGGATTACGACTGGCACCCGGAGCCCGGAAGTGCCGAGGCGAAGCTGTACGACGTGTTTCTGAAGCCGCGCAACTGGCTTGATGGGGCAAGATAGGCCTCAGTGCGACTGGCTCGCTGCGCAACGGCTGCGCGACGCATGGCGGCGATTTGTAGGCGGCCAGCTTG
>DAITQE010000576.1:0-1818 GCA_036833235.1 Opitutus sp. | reverse complement strand
CTACCACGCAATTGCTTGCGTTTTCAAAAACACCCTCGTCGCGAAAATGCGCATAGAAGAACAAGAAAAAGCCACATTTCATCTTTGCGCCGGGAGCGGCTCTTTGCGGCTATGTTCTCTTGATGAATAGCCGCCAACGTTTCCTCGCCGCCTGCGCCGGTCAGCCGCTTGACCGCCCACCGCTGTGGATCATGCGGCAAGCCGGACGCTACCTCCCGGAATATCGCGCGCTAAAAGCCAAATCGTCGTTCCTCGAAATGGTCCGCACGCCGGCGCTGGCCACCGAAGTCACCATGCAACCGCTCCGCCGATTTGCCTTGGATGCGGCGATTCTGTTCTCCGACATTCTCGTTATTCCCGAAGCGCTCGGGCAGGGATATCGATTTCGCGACGAAGGCGGCATCGGCATGGAGTATCGTTTGGATACGCCAGCGCAGATCGCCGCGCTCGCGCCCGCCGCGGCCGTGCCCGAACGCCTATCGTACGTCGCAGACGCGCTGGTGTTGCTCAAAAAAGAATTGGGTGGAACCAAGGCGCTCCTCGGTTTCGGGGGATCGCCGTGGACTCTCGCGACCTACATGGTCGAAGGGGGAAGTTCCGACGAATTCGAACGCATCAAACAGCTTTTCTACACGGATCGCGCCACGTTCAACGCTCTGCTCGAGAAACTCACCGCCGCGCTGATCGAGTATTTCCGGATGCAGATTCGCGCCGGCGCGGATGCTATCCAGATTTTCGATTCGTGGGGCGGAATTATCGCAGGTCCGGATTACGCCGCGGCCTCGCTGACGTGGATTCAGCAGATCGTTGCAGCACTTCCGCCCGAGTTTCCGGTGATTCTTTACGCGAAAGGCACAGCGCCCCAACTGATGGATCAAGCGTTCACCGGCGCGCGCGTTCTGAGCGTAGATTGGACAAACGATCTCGCGGCCGTTCGGCGCATGCTTCCGCCCAATATTGCGGTGCAGGGCAATCTCGATCCCGTGCTGCTTAACACGACTCCCGCCATCGTTCGCCAGGAAACCTCCCGCCTGCTCGAATCGATGCGCGGCACCAAGGGTCATATCTTCAATCTCGGTCATGGAATCATGCCACAAGCGAAACTCGAATGCGTCGAAGCCTTGGTTGAAACGGTGACTGCCTGGAAAAACTAGGGTAATATACGCGCTGATCCACTCGAGTATGGCTACAACACCCTCTGCCGCGCCCTCAATCAAATCAGTCGCCGTCCTAGGCGCCGGCGTCACCGGGCTTACCGCAGCGTATCGGCTGGCGCAAACCGGCTACAGCGTTCGCGTTTTCGAACAGTCTGGCCGCGTCGGTGGCGCGATTCGCACGGAGGAAACGGACGGTTGGCTTATCGAAGGCGGCCCCAATTCACTCCTCTCCGGCGAGTCAGCCGCAGCAAAATTGATCGAGGAACTCGGTCTCGATCGTCAACGTATCCTCGCCAATCCGGCTGCAAAAAATCGATACATCGTCCGAGGCGGCAAACCGGTCGCCGCGCCGATGTCACCGCCGTCGTTTTTAACTTCACCGCTTTTTTCGATGCTCGGAAAACTGCGTTTGATCAGCGAACTTTTCGCCGGTCGCCGCGTCCGCACGACTGATGTCAGCCTTGCGGAGTTCGTTGGTTCACATTTCGGCCGCGAGTTCGTCGATTACGCGCTGAACCCATTTGTGGGCGGCGTGTACGCCGGCAGCCCGAACAAGCTTTCTGCACGTCATTCGTTTCCGAAGCTCTGGGAGATTGAACAAACGCACGGCTCGCTGATCCGCGGTCAGATCGCCGGAGCCAAAGTCCGTCGCGCCCAAGGT
>DAITQE010000575.1:0-3259 GCA_036833235.1 Opitutus sp. | reverse complement strand
CGTCAGCACCTCCGCAATCGGACCTGCCGCAACCAGCGCGGTGTCGAGTAACACCCCGTGGGTGAACGCTCGCTTGGCGAGTTCGAGATCATGCACCGCGGCGAGCACGGTGCGACCCTGCGCCTCCCACGCCCGGAAAATGTGAGTGAGTTCCTCGCACGCGAACAAGTCCAATCCAGCGAACGGTTCATCGAGCAGGAAGATATCCGCGCCTTGCGCCAGCGCACGCGCGAGAAAAACGCGCTGCTGCTGTCCGCCGGAAAGCATGCGAATCTGCCGGTCGGCCAGATCGCTCAAACCAAGTTCTTCCAGTGCGCGATCAACCCGGTGCCGGTCATTGGCGTTCAAGCGGCGAAATAATTTCAGCGCCGGATAACGACCTTGTTCGACTATGCCGCGGACCGTGATGGGGAAGTCCCAGTCGACGGTCTGGCGCTGCGGGAGATACGCGAGGCGAGGCAACGCGTGCTGTGGATGCGCATCGCCCAAACGAATTTCCCCGCTGCCCAGCGTGTGCCAGCCGAGGATCGCGCGAAGCAGCGTGCTTTTGCCCGCTCCGTTGGGACCGAGAATCGCCGTCGAACTTCCGCACACGATATCGAGCGTCAGATTTTGCAGGGCGGGTGTTGGGCCGTAACGCACGCTGACGTTGCGGAATCGAAGGATGTTATGAGGCGCGTGGCTCAAAGGGCTGACAAGCAGATTAGCAAAGTCGTCAAGCGTCGTGCGTACGTCGAGCCTTCTTCGGATGCGGTGGGTGACGGCGATTGTTTCTCAGAGCGACAGCGACGAATTCATACCTAAACAACCGAAGCATGGGGTCAAAGAGTGCACAGAGTTTACCCGCCGTCGGCGGCGCCGAAGGCGACCAGGGCTCTGACACAGAGTTTAATCCGCGTGAAACGGATCACCACAGTCTTCGTTTTGATGGCGCAATCCATTACGTGGTAGGCCGCGAGCTTGCTCGCGCTTCAATCGCCCCAGCAAGCTGGCAGCCTACAAGATACGATTACAAAACAAAAGACCTTGAACGGATTCCAACACCTTGCGGCCTCCTGCTTTCTCTGTGTCGGAGCTCTGTGTCCTCGGTGACTCAACGGTTTTGTTCGTTGAATTGTTAAATCAGCAGGCTAGTGCCGGTCGGGCCAGGGCGGCGGAGGCGGAAGCGATTTTTCCTGTGTCTTCAATTCATCCAGCGCTTCCTGGATTGCGCGATCGAGCGGTTGATCCTCACCGCGGAATTCTCGCGCCGGGTCATTATCAACCACGATGTCCGGATCGACGCCGTGACTTTCAATCACCCAGCTCTTACCATCTTTTGAATACGGCGCGAACTGGGGGCGGGTAACGAAACCGCCATCCGTCAATGGCAGCGTTTCCCGGATTCCGATCACGCCGCCCCAGGTGCGTTTGCCGATGAGTTTGCCGAGTCCGCTCGCTTTGAAACGATACGGGAAAATGTCTCCGTCCGACGCGGAAAACTCATCCATCAGCAGCACCTTGGGACCGAGGTGCATGAATTCCGGGTTGGTCTGCGGCGTACCGTTGCGCGCGAGTTCGACCATCACGAGTTCGCGGCGCAGTCGCTCGATGATCATCGGCGAGACGTTGCCGCCGCCGTTGCCGCGATCGTCGATGATCAACGCCTTTTTTCGGAGCTGAGGATAGAAGTGCTTGGCGAATTCGCTCAGCCCTTTCTTCCCCATGTCAGGAATATGGATATACCCAACCTGCCCGCCGGTTTTCTGGCTCACATAATCCAAATTGTGTTGAACCCACTGGAGATAATAAAGCGGGGCCTCGTCTCCCGTCGGCACGACGATGACATCGTGCGCTCCCGCCGTTTCCGGCCGGGAGTTCACGGTCAGCACGACTTGCTTGCCGGCGGTATCGATCAGCGCCTGGTAGATGTTTGCGAGCGCGGCGACCGGTTGACCATTAACGGCGAGGATGTAGTCGCCTTCGTTTACGTTGACCCCGACCTCGGTGAGCGGAGAGCGCGTATCGCCCTGCCAGTTCTCGCCGCGGAGAATTTTATCGATGCGGTAAGCGCGTGAACGGGCATCGCGCGAGAGTTCTGCGCCAAGCAAGCCAAGATTGATTTTTGGCACCGCCGGGCGATCGCCGCCTCCCACGTACGTGTGGCTGTTGTTCAGCTCGCCGACGAGTTCGCCGATCAGGTAGGTAAGATCGTTGCGATGATGAACGTAGGGGAGGAGAGCGGCGTATTTGTCGCGCTGCGCCGGCCAGTCCACGCCATTCATCTTCGGGTTGTAGAAGAAATCGCGAAGCTGGCGCCACGCCTCGTTATAAATCTGGGCCCATTCCAACGGCGGATCGATCCGCGCTTGCAGCCCCGCGAAGTCGATTTTTTATTTGGTCTCGATTTTCTTGTCCGGCAGGTCGAGCAGCGCGTAATCCTTGCCGGATTTCACGAGCATTTTCTTGTTGTCGAACGTGATTCTAAACGCCGCGACTTGGCCGAGAACGGTTTCCTTGCGTTCCTTGAAGTCGTAAACCGCGAGCGTTTTTTGCGGGACCTTCTCGCTGTCGGGCTCCTCCTCGTCTCCTCCTTCCGAGGTGTCGCGGAGATAGTAGACTTTTTCGCCCACCGATTGGATTTCAGAGTAGCTGGCAGCCGCGATCGGCAGGCCGACGATCCGGTCTTTTAAGCCGTCCTCGTCGACTTTCACGACCACCGGTTTCTTGGTCGTCTCGCTGCTTTTGCCATCTTTGTTCGCATCCTTCTTTTCATCCTTTGCATCGCCTGCCGGTGCGGTTTTAGCTGTATCGTATTTTCCGATATTCACTTCATCGCTGCGCGGTTTCAGCGGAGAATCGGTTCCCTTCGCGAGCACGGCCGCGTAAACGCGCTCCATGTTGCGATAGACGTGATTCCATTAGGTTTCGCTGTAGGTCGGATTGAAATCGCGGCTCGAGGCGAAATAGAGAAATTTGCCGTCGTCGCTGAACGCCGGGGAATTTGCCGCGTACCAACCGTCGGTGACCGCTATCTTTTTGGCGGACTCCAGCGAGTAGAGATAAACTTTTTCCAAGGACGCGTCCTCCGGCCGCGCGAACGCGAGCCACTTGCCGTCCGGCGCCCACGCATACTGGCGAATTTCAAAGCTGGGATCGTGATCGACCAGCGTCACGACTTTGGATTCGACATCAACGATGCGGAGCCGCTGCAGTCGGTCGCTCCAGGCCAGTTTGCGACTGTCGGGCGACCAGAGCGGACGATAATAATACGTATCGG
>DAITQE010000574.1:0-3275 GCA_036833235.1 Opitutus sp. | reverse complement strand
TGCCCTTCTGATTTGCGTGCTGGACGGCCTGGCAGACCGCGATGAACAGGTGCAGCCGCGCTTCCGTTGGCAGACGATTCTCGTCGCAATACTTCGTGATTGGAGTGCCTCGCACCAGTTCCATCACGAAATAGGGCCGGCCGTTGTCGGTCTCGCCGGCATCGAACACGCGTGCGATATTCGGATGCTCCATCAACGCGAGCGCCTGGCGTTCGGCCTCGAAACGCGCGATCACCTCGCGGGTATCCATGCCGCTCTTGATGATCTTCAACGCCACCGTCCGGCGCACGGGCTCCTGCTGCTCGGCCATCCACACGATGCCGAAGCCGCCCTCACCGATCTTCTGGAGGAGCTTGTACGGACCGATCGTCGTGCTCGCAGTTTCCGCGGAAACGAAAGCCAGCTCCATCGCGCGTAAACGCTCGCCCGCTGAGGACGGTACCGCTGGTGTCTTCTCCGCCGGATCCGACCCAGTGAGCGCCTGTGCGATCTGATTCAGGCGATCGCGCAGTTGTGGATTGTTCGCACAGGCGCCGCGCAGATATTTTTCTCCCTCGACCGGAGGCAGCTCAAGCAGCCTCTCGATCAGCGCTGCTTCGGAGTCTGGAGAAGTCACAGGATGAGAGGTGAGTTCCAGTCTATTGCGGACCTCGTGGGTGACAAGGGTGCAGACTGGCGCAGGTGGTTATGGTGGAAGAAGGCGTATTCCGTCTTTCTACAATATTATCCTCTGCCGCTTACAGGCTCAGTGCAATTTTACCACCCAATCGGGAGAGGCGGCGAAACGGTCGCGAGAGGCTGCGACCACGGATGGGCTGACGTCGTTTCGCTCGGAACCCGGTTGAACACGGATTGAATCCCGCTTTTATCCGTGTCATCCCTGATTCAATGCCTGAGGGTTTCCTCGCTAGCCAAGAGCGCGCTCCAGGCTTTTGCCACACACGCGAAACAGCACAAAAAAGTCATGAAAAATCCAAGTACGTCCGGTCGCGCCCTGCATCTATTGGCTGCGATCGTCCTGTCGGTCTTGACGATTCAAACCGCTGCCGCCGGCACCGGTTTTTCCAAAGTGGTAGTCTTCGGCGACAGTCTGAACGACAGTGGCAACATGCTGCAGTTTACGAATGGCGTGTTCCCCGCTCCGCCAGACTATGCCTCCGGTCGTGAAAGCAACGGGCCGGTTTGGGTCGAGTACTTGGCGCAGCGACTTGGTCTGGGTGACAAGATTGCCAATTACGCCGTGATCGGCGCGTTGACCAAACCAACGCTCGAATTCCCAACGGGCAACGTCTGGTCCGACACCTTCACCGGCCTCGAAGGCACCGATGTGACGAACCAAGTGCTCGATTATCTCGGCAAGGGAAACATCGGGAAAGGCGCCATCAAAAGTCTCGACGGCTTGGTGAACGCGCCGGGTCGTTGATTCACTAGCACTCGATGCCGTTTTCCCGTCGGGGGAGCATTCCGCTCTGTAGCTCTACACAGCGTCATCAATCGGCGGCCCTGCAGGCGGGGTGTTCTCACGCGCGAGATTGCGGTATCGCTGCGCACTACCAGCGCGGTGGCACCCCGCCCGCAATGAACCGCGTCAATCACAGCTAACATGATTTTCGTCTTTTTATCGTTGCCATGAAACGCTCGGAAATAAATCGCGCTTACCGGGAAGCGACGGCTTGTTTCGCGCGACACAGCTGGGTGCTGCCGCCGCAACCGCGTTGGGACATCACGGATTTTGGACTCGGTGATTTTTCTCGATACGGGCTGACGGTGGTCAATCTCGCGACGGAGCCGGAGTATTGTGAGAAACTCATGTACGCGCGCCGCGGGCAGACGACGCCGTGTCATGCCCACGTGCGCAAAAAAGAGGATATTATCTGCCGCTCGGGTGAACTCACGCTGCTCCTCTGGCCAAACAAACCAGGTGACCAGGCAAAGCAGCCGGAGCACTTTACAGTTTCGATTAACGGTGCGCCGTTCGAAGTGAAGCCGGCCACGTCATTGGTGATTGCGGCCGGTTCGCGCGTTACGCTTATGCCGGGCGTGTGGCATGAGTTTTTTCCAGCAAGCGACGGCTGCATCATCGGCGAGGTGTCCACGGCCAATGATGATCTCCACGACAATTTCTTTCAGAATCCGCAGGTTGGGCGGTTTCCGGACGTTGAGGAAGATGAACCAGCGCAGATCAAACTCGTCTCCGAGCCGTGAGTACGCGTTTCGGCATTATCCGATGCGCAGACGGTTCAACGGCTTCAGATCGGCTCTTTGACTGAGCGGACAACGTAGTACGGTTGTTGCGTGAGCTCTGGCCCCAACCCCGGATACAGCCACGCTTTGCCGGATGGTTCCGCGACTTCGAAGTAATACTGCAGCGGATAAACCGTGGACGTGTAGTCAGCGGGGATCGCGGCGACGTAGCCGCGCTCACTGGCCTTCATTAAAACAGATTGCCACGGCTGCGCTTGATGCGTGTGGCGATAGTTCAGCTTCACGGCGTAGGTGTTCCCAGTATCGGCTGGAATAGTAATTGCTAAGTCAACCGGCGAACCTCGGGTGAACGATGCCGCCATGACATGGGTCGCACGATCGGCCCGACGTGCGGGCCGTCCGAGCACCTTCGCGAGTATCGGAGCCAAATCGGGCGATGAATTTTCCGAACTTTCGGCGCGCTTTTTTTGTGCCGGCAAAGCCGTAGCCATCTGGGTCATCGCGGCGATGTCGTTGTCGATCGCGGGCAGGCGGTCGGCCCAATGACCGCGTTGAAACCAGCCTTCGCCATAGCTCACGTCCTTGACGTAAACGCCTGTGGAGATACGGACAATCCGCGCCCATTCGTCGCGCGCGACCCCGTACGTCTTGATGGCGGCCTTGAGTGCGTCTGGGGCGTCGGTGCGGACGTGCAGGCTGTACAGCACCGCGGCCCGCAGCTTTCGCGCGAAGAACCGCCCGAGACCGATCAGAATTTCGGAGTCGATGGCGAATCGCCGGAAACCAGCAGCGTGAGGATCGACAACCTTCGCGTTGGCAGAGGCCAGCGCCGTCGCGGCGGTTTGCGCAAAATCTTCCAGCCATTGAGCGACCTCGACTGGCGAATATTTCGCGCTCATTTTCCCCGTCACGAGTTCGTCAGCGTAATCCTGCACCCGGGAAAAAAGCTGCGGATCGAGTGGGCTCACTGCGCAAAATCGTTTTGGCTCGAGGGTGTCCGTGTAGGGGACGATGGGTGCGGTTTGGTCCGCGATGGCCATGTTCACATACATCTCCGGCCAGAAATTATT
>DAITQE010000573.1:0-3277 GCA_036833235.1 Opitutus sp. | reverse complement strand
GGACCTGGTCGAACGCTTCGTCGATTTCGACGGCTTGCGCGCCGATCCGCGTCCGATCTTCATCGCCGCCACCAATGTACAGACCGGGCAGCTGCATATTTTCCCGCACGACAAGATTTCCGCCGAGGCGGTGATGGCCTCGGCCTGCCTGCCGGCGGTGTTCCGCGCGGTCGGCGAGTGGCATGCGCTGCAACAGCGCTGGAAGCAGGCGGCGGATCGATTCGCGCTGCTGCTTTCGGTGAACCAGTTGGAGAGCTCGGACGTGGTGACAATGGATTATTTGCGAGCCGGTCCGGCGCCGCTCGAGGTGGGCGATACTGCGGCTTATGAACGCTTCCGGCAGGAGGCGATCGCCCGTTTTTCAGCCGCGCCCTCTCCATTTGCGGACCGGATTTTGAAGATCAGCCTGCTGATGCCGGCGAATGCGCGGGTGTTGGAATCGCTCGGCCCGCTCGCGTCGGCGACAGCGGAGGCGCTTGCCGCCGCGGATGCGAAGGGCGACGCGTTTACGGCGGCATGGCGCTCGCTGGCGATGGCGCTGCTCGATTACCGGCGGGGGAATTTCCTCGAGGCACTCAAGTGGAGCCAGCGTTGCCTGGCCTATCCCGAGGCGAATGCTCCCCGAATTGTCACCACGCGATTGATCTCGGCGATGGCGAATTTTCAGCTCGGCCGAGCCCAAGACGCGCAGGCGGATTTTCTCGCGGCGCGTGAGCTCATCGAAAGCAAAGGCAACGGTCAGGGCGATCGGGGCAGCCCGATCCATGGGTTCTGGTTCGACTGGGTTTTTGCGCGGGTGTTGCTGCGCGAAGCCAGCGGACTCATGGGCGGCGCACGCTGAGCTGGGGCGAGAAGATCGAGGGAGAAGACCGCTGCGATCGGTTTAGGAGCGGCAAAACAAATCGCGGGGGAGCCTGTCGGGTTGGGCGGCGAAAAGGCGCATTAGGGTTGAAGCCGATGCTCCCGGTCGGGTCGGCCGCCTTTCAACGAGGCGTCGTTTCGACCGTCACCTCGCAAACCCCGCTAACCTCCATCCCTATGACCCCGTCCCCTCACTGTCTGCCCCTGGACTTTCCGGCCCCCCGCAGGAAAGCCGCAGGTTTTTCTCTCTCGCTGCTGCTGGCCCTCCTTGCGGGCACCAGCGTTGGTCACGCCCAGACACCGCCCAACGCGGAGGCCCAAAAAAACGACGACTCGGTCGTCGAGCTCGACACCTACGTCGTCACTGGTATCCGCGCCAGCATGTCGAAGGCCCTCGAGGTCAAACGCGCCGCGGTGGACATGGTTGACGCGATCGTGGCGGAGGACATTGGAAAATTTCCGGACAACAACGTCATCGAAGCGCTCCAGCGGCTGCCCGGCGTGCAGGTGACCGATCGGGCGAGTGGCCAGATCGCGACGGTGACGGTGCGCGGTCTGACGGATGTCAGCACGACGATCAACGGTCGGAATGTCTTCACGGCCTCCGGCCAGGCGCTTTCGCTGCAGGACATCCCCGCCAGTTTGCTCGGCAGCGTTGATGTGTACAAAACCCGGTCGGCGAACCTGCTGGAAACCGGCATCGCGGGGCAGATCGACATCCACACCCATCGCCCGTTCGATTTTTCCGGTGACAAGTTTTCGGTGGCCGCGCGCTATATCTACGCCGATCTGGCGGATGAGTACGGGCCGAATCTCAGTGCGTTGTACAGCAAGCGCTGGGAGACGCCCGCGGGCAAATTTGGGGCGCTGATCAACGTTTCCTACGCCGAGACACCCTACCGGAACAATATCGTCACTCCGGGAGCGGAAGTGCCCTTCGTCACCGATACGCCGCCCGCCGGCTGGGTGCCGTATCAGCGCATCTTTACGGATGGGGCTAACCCGTGGCAGGCCGGATTGACCGATGGCCTGCCCACCGCGCCCGGATCCACCATGTTGATCAATGGTGCGGCCACGCCGTACGTGTTGTCGCGCGATGCCATCTTTGCGTCCGACGCCACGGGCAAGACCAAACGTCCGGCCGCGAACCTTTCGCTGCAATTCGCACCGAACAGCAGCACTGAGTACACATTCGAGGCTTTCTATGACGGATACCGGAATGAGAACTTCAACAACCTGCTGTTTTCGTTCGTCGATTGGTGGGGCGGGCCGTTGGGCGCGGTCATGCTGTATCCTAACACCAATATCGTGAAGTCACGGGCCAGCGTCGCCAATGTCTATGCTTTCAACAGCGGCGATCTTTCGACCGGGAAGACGGACAGCTACGTCTATGCGCTGACCGGGAAATGGAAGATCACGCCGGATTTCAACCTGAAGGCGGACGTGTCGTATCAGACCAGCGAGTTCAACTCGACGTTCTTTGCGATGCGGACCGATCGCGTCGCCCCGTCGATCACGGTGGATTTCAACGCCGATGACGGCCTGCCGGCGTTCAGTTTTCCGGGGAGCAATCTCAACGATCCGAAGATCTGGAACATTGCACAGCTCTACGATCAGGCGCACCGAAACAAGGGCAGTGCCGGCACGGTGACGCTGGATGGCACGTATTACCTGGGCTGGAATTTCCTGAAGAAATTGAGCTTCGGCGTACGATATGATGATCGCACGGCCTCCGAGGCCCAGCGGCTGCAGGACGCTCCGGGCCTGGGCCAGCCGCTCTCCAAATATCCCCAGCTGGCGTACTACAATTCCAACTTCTACGACGGCAAGGCCGCCATTCCCAGCTCGTGGGTGGTGGCCAACGGCTACTATATTCGCGACCATGCCGACGAAGTGAGAAACCTGTACAAAAGCACGGTCGCGCCGACGCTCAAGACGGGCAGCGACCTGCAGCTCGTGGAGAACTTCAACGTGGATGAGGCGACGTCCGCGGGTTACCTGATGGGTAACTTTGAAACCGACGTGGCCGGCCACAAACTCGATGGCCAGGCGGGCGCGCGCTATGTGTCCGTCAAGACCGACATGGCCTTTGGTGGGAAGACGGGCTCCGCGAGCGTGGACAAACTCCTGCCCAGCGCGTCCATCCGCTTCAACATCACGAACGATTTCCGCTTCCGGGTGGCGTACGGCGAGACGCTTCGCCGGCCCAACTTCGTGGACTTGAATCCGACGATCAATTACACGCGTGATGTCACGAACATCGGCTACGGCACGGCGAGCGGCGGCAACTCCAACTTGAAGCCGACCGAGTCGAAGAACTACGACGCCGCGCTGGAATATTTCTTCGATGATGCGACGGCGATTTTCGTCACGGCGTTCAAGCGCAACATCGACGGACTGGTCGTGGGCTTCCGCA
>DAITQE010000572.1:0-3278 GCA_036833235.1 Opitutus sp. | reverse complement strand
GATGCAGGCTGGAAGCCCGCGCTACTATTCACCGACAACTCGCAGATGCGCCCGGACCGGGCCGGCCGCATGCGGGAGCGCTTTACTTTGATTGCGCTATCGCTACTTTTTCTTGGGCGATGGAGTTCGCCGACCGCGCGAGCGGAAAAACGCCTCACGGCTGATGACTCCTACCGAACAGTCACGCGCTGCTCAGGTAGTGAGTCATGCAAACATCTCTCATCGAAGATAATCCCCGCGCGCCTTCGGCAACTCTCACCGGGCCGGAAGGCGCTCTCACCGCTGCGGATCACAACGGGGCGGTTGAACCTAACCGAGATCCGGCTTCGAAGGAGGAAAAGCTTCAAGCCTACACTCGGTTCAAGCTCGCGCTTGCCGCCCAAGTGCGAGTTCTCCATGAGGCGCTAAGGCCCCGGCGCAACGAGCGCGGGATGAAACGGTGCGACGAACTCATGACGAAGCTCGCCGAGGACCGTTTCACCCTGGCTGTGCTCGGGCAGTTCAAGCGCGGCAAGAGTTCCCTGATGAACGCCGTCATCGGCCGGGAATTGTTGCCCGTTGGCGTGCTTCCGCTCACGTCGGCGATTACGATTCTGCGCTTCAGCCCCAAGGAGCGACTGCTCATTCAGCACGCGCACTGGACGTTTCAACACGAAAGCTACGGAATGAAAACCGAGGCGCTCCGGCGGCAGCTCGAGAACACCGATGAGAATGACGCGCGGTGGCGGGCGCTGACCCACCTCGTCGGTAGTCGGCGTGGCGCCAGCGCGATTTCGTGCGACGGAGAAATTTGAAAAAGGACACCTACGATGCCCGACGAAGATCGCTTCTCATTTCAAATCGGAACCGTAGACGAAGCTGCGGAACCGTTCCGTGCCGCACTTAAGCAGACGTTAGCCGACGAAGGCGTCATCCGGCTGCTCATTTACACGCCGCCTGACGTTTATCGGGAGAAGCACGGGGCTCTGGTCCTCGCCGTAACGACGGATGGCTGGTTCTGTTTTGAAAAGTCAAAGCGCGGTGCCGTGGCAGTATCGCGTTGCGACTTTGCCCGTACAATCCTCGTCCAGATGACGAGCGTGTTGTTGTCCGGGACTCTCCGCATTGATTTTGCCGAGGGCTTCACCGCGCGGAGTGTGGTGATGGAATACAACACGGTGACGGAGCACCTTTATTGGGGCGCGCTGCAAATGCTGCTTCACGGCATTAACGGCGTGCCCGCCGGGCCAGCCATCGACCGCGGTGCCGACCGCGCGTTGCTCGAGTCGCTGCCGCTTAAATTCATCAACGCCACGTGGACCGAAACACCACCGGACGAACATGTGCGCGCCATCGCGCACTGGCCCGCGGCCATTGTGAAATACAATCGGTGGTTTCAACGCGAACTGGCGCCCGAGGCCGTCTTCGCCTTGAGCGAACGCGAGCTGATTTTAATTTCCGAGGAGAAGGCGCGTTGGTCGTGGAGCATCGGCGGCGAAAGCAAATACGGCGATGTCGCGACCTATCTTCCCCTTTCGCGGCTGCGGGATTTTCGCTTTGGGAATGCCGATGGCGCGACCGGTGAGTTGGAAGTCATCGTCGGCGCAGCGGAAGCGAGTGAGACGATCGCCGTCGAATTTCCGGCTGAGCATCTCTCATCGATTCGGGAGGTCGTCGAGCGGGCGTTCCGCGAGAAGCCCTCCGCGCCGACGAGCGTGGCCGAGTGACGTCGAGCCGCCCATTTTTTCCATGAGCCCAACCAAAACCAAACAGCCGAAGCGCCGCAGCGACGCGCGATCCGACATGGACCGCGTCCAATCCTACCTGGAGAAAAACCGACCGCGCTTCGTCGCGGAGCTATGCGAGTATTTGCGTTTCCCCAGTGTCTCGGCGGGCGGCGGCGACGCAAAACAGCTCGCTCGTTGTGCCGGTTGGCTGGTGAAGCACTGCCGCGAGATTGGTCTGAAGACCGAGCTTTATCGCACCGCCGGGAATCCCGTGATCGTTGCCCGCACTCCGCGAAACGGCGGCAGACGAAAGCCGCACTACGTCGTTTATGGACACTACGACGTGCAGCCGCCGGAGCCGTTGGAGCTATGGAAGTCGCCACCGTTTGAGCCGCGCATGGTCGGATCGTCGCTCTTTGCCCGCGGCGCGTCGGACGACAAGGGCCAGCATTTCGCGCATCTCAAAGGCGTCGAAGCCTACCTCAAGACGGGCACTCCGCTGCCGTGTGATCTCACGTTCATCATCGAGGGCGAGGAGGAAGTAAGCAGTCCGAGCCTCGCCCCATTTCTGCGCCAGCATCGGTCAGAGCTGCGATGCGATTCGGTCGTGATTTCGGACGGCACGCTCCATGGGCTAAACCATCCGACGCTGGCTTACGGGTTGCGTGGAGTTTGCGGACTCGAAGTGATCTTGCACGGACCTTCGCGGGATTTGCACTCAGGCCTATATGGCGGGTCGATCGAAAACCCCGCCATGGCCCTCTGCCAGTTGCTCGCGGGACTGAGGGATCGCAACGGCCGGATCACCATCCCCGGTTTCTACGACGATGTCATACCGCTCAGTGCGTTTGAACGCCGGCAATTCGCGTCCGAGCCGTTCGACGAGCGTGAAGAAAAGAAACAGCTCGGCGTGCCGTCGTTTTTCGGCGAAGCGGGCTACACGGCCATCGAACGGCGGACCGCGCGCCCCACGTTGGAAATCAATGGGCTCACCGCCGGTTTCCAGGGACCGGGCGGCAAGACGATTATTCCTTCGTGGGCGCGGGCGAAGCTCACCATGCGCCTTGTTCCCGGGCAGGAACCCGGCAAAACGCTCGCTCGCGCGATCGCACATCTGAAGAAAATCTGCCCGCCCACCGTTCGCCTGGAGATCATCCGTGAACATGGCGGTCCGCCCTATATGGTTTCGTCGAAAAGCGCGCACGTGCAGGCGGCGTTGGAGGCGTTGCGCGTGTCGTTTGGTCGTGAGCCACTGCTCGTGCGCGAAGGCGGTTCGATTCCGATCGTGAACGATTTTAAACGCATTCTCGGAGCCGACACGCTGTTGCTCGGACTCGGACTGCCCGATGACAATATTCATTCGCCCAACGAAAAATTCAGCCTGGTCGCGTTCGCGAAAGGCATGCTGATGAGCGCGTGGCTCTGGCAGAAACTTCCCGACGCAAACCGCCCATGAACCCAACCGATCGACTGGAAACATTGTTCGCTCTGCAACAGCAGCTCAATCGTCGCATCGGGGTTGATACGGAGCGAATGAGCGAAGAGAAACGGCAGCAATGGACGCTGCAATAC
>DAITQE010000571.1:0-3293 GCA_036833235.1 Opitutus sp. | reverse complement strand
GATGGAGCAAGCCGATTCAGCTGATCACCGACGCCAGCGCCGCCGATCTCGCGAGAGCCGGCATCGCCCTGCCGCTGACGCAGCTCGTGCCCGCGAAGTAGGTTGCGCGCTCGCCGCGCAACGGTCCCCGACGCGGACGTAGCGCGGCAAGCGCGCTACCTACTCCAAACACTGAGTTTTCACACACTCTGTCGCGCTCGTAGCTACACGGAGTTCAAGGCTCTGTCCGTCATTCGTGTGTTTCGTGTATTTCGTGGTTTTCAGGATCGAGCACTGCGCCGTCCCACCTCACACCCCCTCATGCGACGATCGCGTTTATATGATCGAAACAGATCATATAATGCGCACTTTCCGCCAAGATCTGCTTAGCCACCATCCGACAAAACTGGCAGACTCGGTCCAATGTCGCCCGCCCCTGCCACGCCTCATCGTGCCGAGATCGAGCACGCCGTGCGCCGCATGCTTTACCAGCGCCTCAACCGACCAATGCCGCGTTCCGTCCGCGCGCCGCGCCCGTTGGTTGTCAACGTCAGCGCGCGTCACTGTCATTTGACGCCGCAAGCCGTCGAGACGCTTTTCGGCCCGGGTTACCAACTAAAGCCCATGAAGTGGCTCTATCAGGAAGGCCAATACGCCGCGCAAGAAACGGTAACTCTGATAGGTCCCCGGAGTCGGGTGATTTCCAATCTCCGCATCCTCGGCCCGTGCCGCGAATTCAACCAGGTCGAACTTGCGTTCACCGACGCGATCTCACTCGGCTTCGACGCGCCCGTGCGCGCCTCAGGCAACATCAAGGGCACGCCCGGCTGCATGCTGATGGGCCCCGTTGGTTTTCTGGAGTTGCCCGAGGGCGTCATTCGCGCCGCACCGCACGTGCACATGCACCCCGACGACGCCGCCTTCTACAATTTGAAAGCCGGCAGCTTCGTGCACCTGCGCGTGAGCGGTCCGTGCGCCATGACGTTCGATCGCGTGCTCGTGCGCGTGTCACCTGATTTCAAGCTCGAGGTTCACATCGACACCGACGAAGGCAACGCCTGCGGCCTCGAGCCCGGTGTTCCCTGCGAACTCGTGCCGTGAACAGCCGTCTTAATTTTTATCCAACTGAAAATAACCACCCATCTAACCTCAACCCCAGTCATTCATGAATGAATCTCTCGGCATGATCGAAACCAAGGGCTACGTCGGCTCCATCGAAGCCAGCGACGCCATGGTCAAAGCGGCGGGCGTCACGCTCGCCCGGCAAGTACAAATCGGCGGCGGCCTTGTCACCATCATCGTCAAAGGTGATGTCGGCAGCGTCAAAGCCGCGGTGGAAGCCGGCGCGGACGCCGCCAAGCGCGTCGGCGAACTCGTCTGCGCCCACGTCATCGCCCGGCCGCACGCCGAGTTGCTCAAACAATTCGGCATCTCCTGACCAGTAGTCCCGACCTCCGGACGGCCTCTCCAACGCCGTTCTCTCAACTTTCATCACTCAACTCTCATCTCAACTCGCCGCATCCGCGGCGCATTTATCCCATGGCTCAAGAAGCTCTCGGCATGATCGAAACCAAAGGCCTCTGTTCTCTCCTCGAGGCCTCAGACGCCGCTCTCAAAGCGGCCAACGTCACGATGACTGGCTACGAAGCCATCGGCTCCGGCCATGTCGCCGGATTTTTCCGCGGCGATGTCGCGTCTCTCAAAGCTGCCATCGAAGCCGGCGCTGAAGCCGCCAAGCGCGTCGGCGAAGTCATCGCCGTCCAAGTAATCCCGCGCCCACACGAGGATCTCGCGAATCTCGGAAAATGGGTCGCCTGAGAAATGTATGAACCATTTCGGAAGGTAGGGGCATCTGTCCCTCGCCGCCCTGAGATTGGCAAAAGCACAACTCAGTGCGCATAGGGACACGCGCCTCCACCTCAGTCGCTCCGCCGTCACTCGTCATTCGAACTACATCATTCGGCATCCGCACCGCCAATCGTCACTCCAACGATCCCACGCTCACATGAAAATCCTCGTCGCGAACCTCGGCTCCACGTCGTTCAAGTACCGGCTCTTTTCCCTCGCCGGTAATGACGCGAGTCTGCTCGCGCGCGGTGGCAGCGAACGCGTGACCGATTACGGAGCCGCCATCGATCGCGCACTCGGTGAACTCGCCGGCGCCGGTCATTTGCGTGACTCCACTTCCCTTGACGGGATTGGCTTCAAAACCGTTTTTGGCGGCGAACTCACCGGATGCGTGCTCGCCGACGAGCGTGTCGAACAGACGTTACGCGACACCGCCGACCTCGCCCCCGCGCACAATCCGCCGTACGCCGAAGGCCTGCGAGTCTTTCGCGAACGCCTGCCTGCGGTCCCGCGTATCGCTCTTTTCGAGACAGCGTTTTATCAATGGGTGCCCGAGTACGCCCGCCGCTACGCCGTGCCAGCGACATGGCACGACGCCGGCATTCGCCGCTACGGATTTCACGGCGCGAGCCACAAATTCGTCGCGGAACGATCGGCTGAGTTACTCGATCGCCACGACGTCGCCGGCGTTGCGCGCCGGCTGTATCTCGACGGGCCGCGCGTGATCGCTGGTGATCCGTTGCGCGTTATTTCCTGCCATCTTGGCGGCTCGAGCTCCGTCACCGCGATCGTCGATGGCGTCGCAGTTGGCACGAGCATGGGCCTCACTCCGCAATCCGGTCTGCCCCAGAGCAATCGCGTCGGCGATCTCGACGCCGCCGCGGTCCCGTGCGCGATGCGCCGCCTCAATCTATCCGTGTCCGAAGCGGAACGCCAACTCGTCAAAGAAAGCGGCTTACTCGGGCTTTCCGGAGTCAGCGGCGATCTGCGCGACATCAAGACCGCCGCCGACCGTGGCGATCGCCGTGCCCAGCTCGCGAAGCCGTTTGCGCCGGTCTCGGCGACATCGGCCTCTTTCTCGATCCAGAAGCCAACGCCTCCGCTCCCGCCGAAGCCGACCTCGCCGCCTCCGATTCACGCACGCACGTGCTCGTGATTCCTGCGAACGAAGAACTCGTCGTCGCCCGCGAAACCGCCCGCCTCCTCACCGCGAAAACCAAACACGCCTTATCCAGCACGTAATCCGCCGCTCGCGTTACAGGATCCCACCGCAACGGCTCGTTCACCACTTTCACCCTCACTCTCCCTTTCACTCTCACCTTCACCTTCACTCTCACTCTCACTCCGTCAACCTCCCGACAACAACTCAACTCCCCACTCGATATGCTACAATCCGCCCTCGGCCTCCTCGAAACTCGCGGCATCACGGCCCTCGTCGCCGGCACCGATGCCATGCTCAAGTCCGC
>DAITQE010000570.1:0-3295 GCA_036833235.1 Opitutus sp. | reverse complement strand
CTATTCACTTTTCAATTACAACACAGGCAGCTCGCCGGGTGGCTACGCGGACTTCGATACGTTCACCGTGGAGGAACCGCATCCGCGTGGGCTGATGAGGCCCATTCCGTTTGGCCGGGCCATCACGCTGACGCGGTTCGGCGGCGATGTGGCGCTCAAGGTTGATGGCGCGAGGCGATTCAAGGTCGTGGATCGCGGCTTGGGGCGGGTTGCTCTGCAGGCCGGCGAAAAGTTCGTATCGGTGTCCACAGCAGGTGACGGCGCCCGCGTGAGCTTAAAAGCAGGTGTCCCGGGCGATAATGAGACTTTTCAGTGGACCGAGAACGTTTACGGCGATCTGAATCTGTTGTCACTGGCGACGCATCGGCACCTTCGCCTGGAGTCCAGCAACGGACAAGTGTTCGCCGATTCGCGCGGCCCAAAGCCTGATCGGAAGGACGGCTCGTGCTTCGTATGGAAGATTGAATCGGAAGATTGAGAGACCGAAGAGAACGCAAGATAGGAAGACGCTTCGGAGTCCACGCGCTCGCGCGGCCGTGTGGAAACCTCGCGTACGATGCGCGGACCGCGCAAGAATTCCGGGAATTTTAGACCCTCCTCCGCCAAGACGCTGCGTCGGGTTCTGTTGATTTTGCGGGCGGGGTGCCCTCACCTCGCATTCGTGGCGCCCACGAATAAGCCCGTTGCGCGGCGAGCCCGCAACCTACTACTCTACGTATGATACGGATGCCTGAATATTATGACGACCATTGCCGCCACTCATTTTGTGTTCATCGACTTTGAAAATGTGCCGGAAGTCGACCTGAGCCCGATCGGTGGACAGGCAGTTAGCGTGACGTTGCTCCTCGGAAAAAGCCAAAAGAAGATCGACGTGGATCTGGCTCTCCAGATCCAGATGTTCGCCGACCAAATCAAACTCGTGCAAGTGGGCGCTTCCGGCCACAACGCCCTCGACCTGACACTCGCCTGCTATCTCGGACGCGCCATTGAACGCGCCCCTTCCACGCAATTTGCCGTGGTCTCGAAGGACAAGGATTTCGATCCGATGATTGCCCATCTTCACGCGAACAACGTTAAGATCGCGCGGTATGACAGCTTCGCTGCCCTGCCGTTTCTCCGCCATCGAAAACCCGTTCCAACGCTGAGGACCGCGGTTGCGACCAAGGCGGTTTCTCCGGCTAAAAAAACGACGGGGGATCGCCGCGACAAGGTTATCGCGCGGTTGAAGGATCCAGCGAATCTCCATCGACCCGCGAACGAAGCTGCGTTGCGCGCCTATATCAAAACCGCTCTCGGAAAAGAAACCTCTGACATCAAAGTGGAGGAGATTGTCCGTACGCTGATTGAACAGCATGGGCTTATTCTGGATACCGAGGGCGAAGTGTCCTACCCGACGGCGCAATGATGGGACGGGCTGCCTCTCGTTCGAACTCACAAATTAAAGCGGCGAGCGGAAGCAGATCCGTCGCCGCCTCCTGTTAAGAGCAACCGGCGTTCAGCGGGCAACCAAGCCCGTTGCGCTCGCGGGCAAATCGCCGACGCTTCCGACTCTCGTCAAACTTCCGTCTTTGCCGACGCGGAAACCAACGATCGTTTTCGACGTCGCATTCAACGAATAGAGGAAGCGTCCATTATGGCTCACCGCCATGTCGAGCGGATGATCGTCGGCGATCGCAGTCACTCCTGTGTTGTCCAGCAAAGTGACGGCGCCATTCGCGGCGATCCGATAACCGCTAATGGTGTTGCTCGCGGCATTGGCGGTGTAGGCGTATTTTTCATCCTTGGACAGCACGGTCCAGCAAGCAGCCGCTTGTTGGTCCACCAATGAGCCGGTGACGAGAGCGACCGTACCGTCCGAGTGGAGACGATAAGAACTCAACGCGCTCGCCGGAGCCTCTGAAACAAACAGAAAACCCTTCGATGAAATCGCGAAACCGAGCGGAGTGGCGCCTGACGAAAGCGCACTCACAACCGGACCCGCACGGCCATTCTCGTCAACGGGAAAGCCATCGATTCGACTGGTTGCCTTTTCCGTGACGATCAAGACGTCACCGCGAAGTCCAAAACTGACTTGGGCCGGGCCCACGTTCGCGCCGCTCAGCGGCTGCGTGGAGCCCGGCAGCGCGTACAACTGGCCGTGTTCCGATAAATAGAAACCGCTGACGTTATCGCTCGAACCGACGGCTCCGCCGGCATTGAGCACGTAGATCAGATTATCGGATACGGCCACGCTGACCGGGTTCAAGCCGCCCGATGGAGCAATGTCGGTGAGCACGAGTGCGTCTTTTTTAACCGAAAAAACCGAGATGTCGTTGCTGCCGGCGTTCACCGCCACGAGCCAGCGGCCATCGCTGGTCAGAGCGAGCGCGCCCTGATCACCGAGGCCGGCACCAGTGCCTTTGCCACCAGTGGGATAATCACTGGCGTGACTAACCTCGCCGTTCGCGCTCCGCGTGAAGGTGACCACGCGATTCGCGTCGGCGGCATTGCTGAGGGTATAGACCGCGCCTGGCCTGTCGTTATGAGCGAGAGCCGCGAACGGAAGCGCGATCGTTCCCAAGGAAAAGAGAAGCGCTCGCGCGATGGGGTTTTTAGAGGACATAATGACTAGTGGATTTTACTAACGTGTGTAGAGTTGACTGTGGAGGATCCGCCGCAGTCATTGAACGCGCGCAGTCATGAGAGCGCGTCGCCAAAGAAAAAATTCCTGCCGATGTTTTTTTTCTTCGATTGGTGTCTTGTGGGCGGTGT
Organism: Opitutus sp.; assembly: GCA_036833235.1. GTDB lineage: Bacteria > Verrucomicrobiota > Verrucomicrobiia > Opitutales > Opitutaceae > Opitutus. The sequence goes on along the minus strand of DAITQE010000570.1, from coordinate 544 downwards.
GCCCTCACCCCGTATTCGGTTGCATCTGAGGGCGGCGGCAGCGTGGAGATTCTTATTCTTGGCCGCACGGCGAGCGTCAGCGACTCGTTCAACCTGCAAGGTGAGCTACGGAAAAGGCGTACGACTTTCCTTCAAGGCGCTATCCTCGATGCCTACCCAATTTTCGGGCCGATCGAAAACCAGCGGAAGCGCCCGCACCGGTAGCGAAAAAAAATGGAGCGGCCGTTTTTCTTTGTTCTTTCAACTCTCGGTAATGGAGGGTCCACCTCCGTGTGAACCAGATCGGCCGCGGACGACGCGGAGGTCGTTTCTCCGTTCATTACGTTACTATTTTTTTCGGATTACTGGCTCTGCTAACTCAGGGGCAAATCTTCCTGACCCGGTGGATCAAGCCGTTCCGGCCGGAGCAGATGCTGCAGGGCCAAGGCGGTTTTGGGCGCGAAATCCTCGGCGTGATTGTTGGCAATGAGGCGAACGTGCTTCGCTTTTTGCGCGAGCGCCGTTGCCCGTTGCGCAAGCTCGGCGATCTCCGTATCAGAGTAGG
>DAITQE010000569.1:0-3301 GCA_036833235.1 Opitutus sp. | reverse complement strand
GGAGAGGATAGGTGCGATAAAACCGGGCGGGTCGAGCCGCTTCATCGTAACGGAGCATTCGCCCTTGGAAACTGTCACTAATTTGCGCAAAACACGCATGATTGTCTTCGATGGCGACGTATTCGAAACGGCGGAAGCTTTCGATACGATGGGTCTTTAGTGGTGATCGCTTGCGGACGTTTTCCTGGGAGCGCGGGCGTCCCGCCCGCATTCCGGGTGGCATCGGCTTCCAGCCGATGAATCTGCGGCGGGAAGCCGCAGCCACTTGCGGACTGGACGCCCACGCTCCCAATGACCTGCAAGGGAGGCTTCTACTTTCCGGTGATTAGTCTCATGTTGGACGGAAACCGAGATACACAACAGCTGACGTTCGCGTCGCAGTGATGTGAATCTCCTGATCCGTGCCTCGCCAAATTTCTTAATGAACAGAACTCTCTTACACGAGCTCATCCGCCAACGCCCTCTGGTCGGCGACGGAGCGATGGGAACCCAATTGATGCTCGCTGGCCTCGAACAAGGCTCGTGCGGCGAGGCGTGGAATCTCACGCATCCGGAGCGCGTGCTCGCGATCCAGCAGCGTTATGTCGAGGCGGGCGCGGATTGCCTGATCACAAATACGTTCGGTGGGAGCCGGCTGATGCTTCGCCGGCACGGGCATGAGGCGACGCTCGCTGATATCAACCGCGCCGGAGCACGGATTGCGCGGGAGGCGTTTGGCGCGCGCGGGGGTTTTGTGCTTGGCGACATTGGTCCATTGGGCGCTCTGCTCGAACCGTATGGCGATCTCACCGTTGACGCGGCGCGGGATGCATTGGAAGAGCAGGCTACGGTCCTTGTTCAAAGCGGCGTCGATGCGATCATCATCGAAACCCAGACCTCGTTGGAAGAGCTGGGCATTGCCATCGCGGCGGCGAAGGCGGCCGACGCGCCCTGCATCATTGCTTCACTGGCGTACGATCTGTCGATGGACGGAACGTTCTACAAAACCATGATGGGTATTTCGCCGGAGCAAGCGGCGGAATTTGTGGAGGAAAACGGCGCGCACATCGTCGCGCTGAATTGCGGAACGGGCATGGACATGGCCGGCGCGGCGAAAGTAACGCGGCTCTATCGCGAGCACTGTTCGCTGCCCGTCATGGTGCAGCCAAATGCCGGACTGCCCGTGCTCGAGAACTTGAAAGCGGTTTACAAGCAATTGCCTGATGACACGGCGCGCGCGGTTCCGGAGGTGCTGGCGGCGGGTGCAGGTGTGGTGGGTTCTTGCTGCGGCAGCACGCCTGAACATACGCGGGCAATTCGACGCATGGTTGATGCTTCGGCGAGAACTCGATAATGCATCAACCAGCATTTCTCATCTCTTCATGAAACATTCTCTCACTTTTCCAGATGTCTTTTCCCTTCGGGGTGAGCACGCGCTGATTACTGGCGGCGGTACGGGCATCGGACTCGCCGTCGCGAAGGCCATGCACGCGGCGGGCGCTCACGTGACGCTCGTCGGTCGACGTGAAGCAGAACTCAGCGAAGCCGTTCGCAGCCTGGGCGAAGGTTCAGCCTACGCCATCCATGACATCACGCAGTTCGCCGCCGCCGGCGCTCTAATTGAGCGAGTCACGCGCGAGCACGGTCCGATCACGTGCTTGGTCAACAACGCGGGAATCCATTTGAAAAAGCCAGCAATCGCGACGACCACCGACGAATTTCAGAAGGTCCTCGACACGCACATTCTCGGTGCGCACGCGCTCTCTTCGGTCGTAGTTCCAGGAATGATCGAGCGAAAACACGGCAGCGTGATTTTCATGGCATCGATGGCGTCGCTGTTCGGCATTCCGCTCGTCGTGGCCTACGCGGCTGCGAAATCCGCGATGATCGGAATGATCCGCACGATGGCGACGGAGCTGTCGCCGCACGGCGTGCGGGTGAACGCGATCGCGCCGGGCTGGATCGATACGGCGATGTCGCGAAAAGCGTTCGAAGGTGATCCGACGCGGAAGAGCAAAATTATCAGCCGCACGCCGATGGCGCGACTCGGAGACCCGAGCGACGTGGGTTGGGCCGCGGTTTATCTGACCTCGCCCGCCGCGAAGTTTGTCACCGGTTCAATCCTTCCAGTGGATGGCGGCGTGAGCATGGGGTTCTGAGAGCGGCGGTCTTTTGTTGGATCATCGGCCCGGATCGAAACTCGGCGGTGGGTGGGGCATCCCCACGGTTTTCCGGTATGGTTTCGCAAGTGTGGGCTGCCAGCTTGCTGGCGCGGTTTGAGCGCGAGCAAGCTCGTGGCCTACGGGAACCGTGAGTTGCAACGGCAAACCGGAAAGCTCTGGCGGCACCCCGCTCGCACGAAGCGCACGAAATCCGCTCGATGTTGTCACCTTTTTCCGAGCGAACCGTCGAGCTCCCGAACCCCTCCCCATGAAAATGATCCCTCGGTCCTTGTTCGTTGCCGTCGCCTGTCTCGCTACATTCACTGTTTTCTCCACCTCGCCTGTCCGAGCTGCGGTAGCCGCTGTCGGCCAGTTCGTTGATCACGCCGATATCGGCGGCCCCGCCATCGCCGGCTCGACCACATACGATACTGGCACCCAGGAATACCGTCTCAGTGCGGGCGGCATCAACTTGTGGGGACCGTCGGACCAATTTCAATACGCTTGGAATAAAATGAAGGGCGACTTCATCGTGCGAGCACGGTTCGCCTTTGTCGGTCAAGGTACCGATCTTCACCGCAAGCTCGGCTGGATGGCGCGGTCAAGTCTCGAGGCCGACTCCCCGTACGCGGATGCCTGCGTTCACGGCGACGGCTTGACTTCGCTGCAATTTCGCCGGGCGAAAGCCGCGATCACCGAGCAAATCGAAGCGTCGCTCAAAGGCGGCGATGTGATTCAGTTCGAGCGTCGCGCGGGAAAATATATTTTTTCCACGGCGCATTACGGTGAACCCTTCGTCGCCGTGGAGCTGAGCGATGTCGACCTCGGTGACGAAGTCTATGTCGGGCTGTTTCTCTGCTCGCACGACGCGACGGTGAAAGAAGAGGCGGTTTTCCGCGACGTGCGGGTCATCCGTCCGGCGGCGGCGGATTTCAAACCGTATCAAGATTACATCGGCAGCCAGCTCGAGATTTTGAATGTGTTCACGGGCCAGCTCGTCGCGCTCCGTCGCTCGGCCGACCCATTCGAGGCGCCGAACTGGATGCCTGATCACAAGACCCTGATTTGGAATGTCAGCGGCTCCGGCCCGAACAAGGGTCTGCTGTGTACTTACAATCGCACGACAGGCGTGGTGGCGCCGCTCGATCCGGCGCTGCTCG
>DAITQE010000568.1:0-3305 GCA_036833235.1 Opitutus sp. | reverse complement strand
AGATTCCCCTCACGGTCGCGGTGGTGCGCTACATTTCCAATCACCGCGAACGCGTGGGCGTCTGTTCGAGTTTTCTGGCCGACCGGGTGCAGGTCGGCACAACTCCGGTTCCGGTTTTCGTCTCGCATTCGCATTTTGGTCCGCCTGAAGACAGCTCGAAGAACGTGATCATGGTCGGACCTGGCACCGGCATCGCGCCGTTCCGGGCCTTCGTGCAGGACCGCGTGTCTGACGGCGCGACGGGAAAGAACTGGGTCTTTTTTGGCGATCAACATCGTGCGACCGATTTTCTATACGAAGAAGAATGGCACGAATGGGTCGCGAAGGGGCAGGTAGCACGCGTCGATACGGCGTTCTCTCGCGATCAGGTGCGAAAAATCTATGTCCAGGATCGGATGCGCGAGCATGCCGCAGAGCTTTGGTCATGGATCGAGGCCGGCGGATATTTCTATGTGTGCGGAGACGCCAAGCGAATGGCCAAAGACGTGGACGTTGCGTTGCACGACATCATTTCCCAAGCGGGAAAAATGGATCCCGCGGCGGCGGCTGAGTACGTGAAACAGATGCGGAAGGAACGCCGCTACCAGCGCGACGTATATTGAGGAAAGCAAAGTAGTGAGTAGCGAGCATGCTGAAGAAGCCGAAGGTGCTTTGTCTTTGAATCGCGATGTGTAGGCCGCCAGGTTGCTGGCGCGATTAAATGGCGAACGCGTCCCGCCGATGGCGCGGTGGATTGCAATTTTTTCTACTCGCTACCCGCTACTCGCTCCTCGCTACTATTTTTCCATGCTCACTTTCAATTCGCGCACCGCTCTTGTTACCGGCGCTGGTCGTGGCATCGGCAAAGCCATTGCTGAGACCCTCGCACGCCACGGCGTAACTGTCATCTGCGTGTCAAAGTCTGCCGACTCGTGTGGCGCGACCGCGGCAGGGATTGCCGCCAGCGGCGGAAAAGCCAAGGCGCTGGCCGTTGATGTCGCCGATGGCGCTGCCGTGGCGAAGGCCGCTGAGGCGCTGCTCGCGGATTTTCCCAACATCGATATTCTGGTTAACAATGCAGGTATCACGCGCGATGGGTTGCTTTTTCGGATGAGCGAGACCGATTGGAACGACGTGATCGCGACGAATCTCTCGAGCTGTTTTCATTGGACCAAGCATCTCGCCCGACCGATGACACGCGCGCGGTGGGGGCGAATCATCAATATTACCTCCGTGAGCGGTATTATGGGCAATGCCGGCCAGGCGAATTATTCCGCTGCGAAGGCCGGGATGATTGGGCTCACGAAGACGCTCGCACGTGAGTTCGCCGGCCGCAGCGTGACGGTGAACGCGATCGCTCCGGGATTTATCAAGACGGACATGACCAATGATTTCGTCAATAATCCGGAAGTTTCTGCCAAAATTTTGGAGGCCGTTCCGCTCAAGCGATTCGGCGAGGCGGCGGACATCGCCAACATGGCGGCTTATCTTGCTTCCGAGGAAGCCGGGTACGTTACAGGGCAAGTTTTTGCCGTTGACGGCGGCATGGCGATGTGAACCCTCCCACTCCACCCCGTCCTTCCAATTTTTAAATCATGGCTGATCAAAAAACCATCGAACAACGCGTCAAAGAGATCATTGTTAACCAGCTCAACGTAAACGAGGAGCAGGTAACTCCGACCGCCTCTTTTCTCGACGATCTTGGTGCCGATTCGCTCGACACTGTCGAGCTGATCATGGCCTTCGAGGAGGAATTTAAAGACGAAATCAAAGGAGAGATTCCCGAAGCCGATGCGGAAAAGCTGCAGACCGTTGGCCAGGTAACGGACTACATTAAAGCCAAAGCAGGCCAGGCGTAAGTGGCGTTGATTTGAATTTTCGGCGTTCTGCCCGTTTCCTTCGCGGAAATTTTCGGCAGAACGCCTTTTTGTTTTTCGACATTCCACTATTCACTGTTTCATGGAAACACCTGCAGTCTCCCGTCGCGTTGTTGTTACAGGTCTCGGCGTTGTCACTTCAATCGGCCACGATGTTGATTCATTTTGGTCCAGCTTGATCGCCGGACGATGCGGCATACAGCGGGTGACCCTGTTCGACCCAGCTGAGTTTTCCTGCCAGATCGGCGCCGAAGTTCGCGATTGGGACGCGGCGCAGTACATGGATCCGAAGGAAGCGCGGCGTAACGATCGTTACACGCATTTCGGATTCGTGGCGGCAAAACAGGCGGCGAAGGATGCGGGGCTCGATTTCGCGCGAGAAGACGGAGACCGGGTTGGCGTGATGATCGGTTCTGGGATCGGTGGAATGTTCACGTTTGAGATGCAGCTCAGAGTCATGGCCGAACGCGGGCCACGCAAAGTGTCGCCGTTCACGATTCCTTCTCTGATCGGCAACATGTGTTCGGGGCTGGTGGCAATCGACATCGGAGCACGCGGACCGAACTTCGGACTCGTTTCCGCCTGCGCGACAGGAACGCATGCAATCGGCGAGGCCGCCCACACCATTCGACGAGGCGATGCTGATGTGATGCTGGCGGGCGGTAGTGAGGCGGCAATTACGCCCTTTGCCTACGCGAGTTTTTGCTCGATGAAGGCGATGAGTACGCGCAACGGATCGCCGCAGACAGCGAGCCGCCCTTTCGACAAGAATCGCGACGGCTTCATCATGGGCGAGGGTTCGGGAATTCTGGTTTTGGAATCAATGGAGCATGCCCAGGCGCGCGGCGCTCGAATTTATTGCGAATTGTCGGGCTACGCCGCGACGTGCGATGCGTTCCATATCACGCAGCCGGATCCGGACGGAAAAGGGCTTTCGATGGCGATGAAGCGCGCACTCGCGAGTGCACGTGTTACACCGGAACAGGTTGATTACATCAATGCACATGGCACGAGCACGCCGTACAACGACAAGTTCGAGACGCTCGCGATCAAAAAAGTTTTCGGCGACCACGCCCGCAAACTCGCGATTAGTTCCACCAAGTCGATGACCGGGCACTTGCTCGGTGCTGCCGGCGGGATCGAATCCATCGTCGCGGTGAAAACGATCGAAACGGGGAAGATTCCCCCGACGATCAATCTCGAGGAGCCCGACCCGGACTGTGATCTGGACTACGTGCCGAATCAAATGCGCGAAGCGTCGGTGCGAACCGTGCTCAGCAATAATCTTGGTTTTGGAGGACAGAACGCGGCGATCGTGTTTCGTGCGCTGTGAGTGGCAACGCCGTGCCAAGTTCATTCGCGGTGGGTCGATACCCCGAAGCTTGCTTCGGCTCGGTTGCGTTGGTCCGGGGAGCGCACGCGTCCCGCGTGCCGGCTTGGGCGTCCCGC
>DAITQE010000567.1:0-3311 GCA_036833235.1 Opitutus sp. | reverse complement strand
CTTGCTGGCGCGATTGAAGCGCCAGCAAGCTGGCGGCCTACAAGATACGATTCCAAAACAAAAGACCTTGCCGGGATCCCGGCATCGTCACACGGATAAAATCACCGGGCTCGCGCCCAGCTATTCGCGCACGGGCGTAAGTTGAAGCTGACGCAAACGCATCAGATTTCCTCCTACGATCTGTTTGGGGTGAACGACGATCGTGTGCTCGCCCGCGGGCAGCGATAACTCGCCAAGTGTGTCCACGCGAAACGTGCTCAGGTCTTCCGTCGGCGTAACCGTGCCCGCGAGCGACTGCTGAGCGGCTTCGATCACAAACGCACCCGTGTTGTCTTTGCCATGCGTGTTGTACTGCGCGGCGACTTTAAATTTTGTGGCGCGAGGCACACGCACAACCCACGTAACGCTGGAATCGGCGCCCGACCATTCTTCGACAACATCGCGACCGGTCTTGCCGTCACCATAGCGAATGCCATGGCCCGTCAGCCCGCCATCCATCACATGCAGCACCGTTGGAACGTTGTCCGTCGCCAGCCGGATCGCCTTGTCGGCGGCAATCTGCGCGGGAAAATCGAGCACCAGCACGCTGTCGATTGAATCCGGCGCTGCGGCGAGAACTGCGAGTTCGACGTCCTCGTCATTGAGCCGGTTCAGCCCGATCTCTCCACCGTGAAGCGCGCGCACGGCGCTCGGCGTGCTCCGCAAACCTCCGACCAGCAATTTTCCGTCGGTCGGCCAGTGGAAAACGTGCAGGTAAAGCCGATTGCCTTTGCGCGTGGATGTGCCCCACGGCTGCACCGGCAGAGGCGTGCGGTCGCAACCGTAAATGCTCTCACCGTTTTGCTGCATCCACGCGCCAATGCCGCGGAGGATTGCCTGATCTTTCGGATCGATGATGCCATCACCGCGCGGCCCGATGTTCATGAGAATGTTGCCGCCTTTGCCAACCGCTTGGGCCAGCAACCGGATAAAATGCGCGGGCGGTTTGTGCGACGTGTCACTCGGCTTGTAACCGTAGGATTCGTTGGTCGTGGGAATTGCTTCCCACTGCGTGAAGACCTCCGGGAAATACGCGGGACGGTCCGCCGTGGATCGGTAATCGCCAAAGGGACCACCGCCGATCCGGCTGTTGATCACCACATCGGGTCCGGCCGCACGCACGGCTTCGAGAACGCGACGGCAGAGTTCGGGCGGCGTCTTGCTGGATGTATCGAACCAAAGGATATCGGGGTGATACATCGCGATGAGCTCGCGAATCTGCGGAATGGCCTTTTCCTCGATGTACTTCGTCGCTTTCGGAATGAGATCGGGCCGTTTTTCCCACCAGCCCGATTGGCCTCCAGGCTCTCCGTAATCCCAGGAATTGCCGATCGCGTTGGGATTTTCCCAGTCCCAGGCGTGGGAATAGTAGAAACCAAATTTGAGTCCGTATTTTTTGCATGCCGCGGAAAGCTCGGCCATCGGATCGCGCTTAAATTTCGTGACGGTGGTGATGTTGTAATCCGACACTTTCGACGGATACATGGCAAAACCGTCGTGATGTTTGGCCGTGATCACGAGGTACTTCATGCCCGCGTCGTGCATCAACTTCACCCACGCGTCCGCATCAAATCCGGTTGGATTGAACGGACGCGCGATCTGCTCGAGGTACACCGCTCGCGGAATCCGGAGCGTGCGCATGAGATGTTCGGAATAGGTGCCACCTTTGCGTCCCTGCCATTCGCCCGCGGGACCGGAATACACGCCCCAGTGAACGAAGCAGCCGAAGCGCGCCGCGCGATGCCACGCCACGCGAGCGTCGCGTGCCGGATCGGGCTCGTCGAGCGCACGTAAACCCGGCGGTGGCAAATCGGCGGCGATGAGCGCAAGCGGCAGCACCAGCAACGGAAGCAGAAAAAAGGGGGATTTCATTTTTAGGGGTGAACGATCGCGCAGACACAACAACGACCGCGTGATATTTTACGTCGGACAAACAACGCGCCAAACGCCCGAACAGTTATACCCTTAAGCCTGCAGCCGAGTCTCCTTCCACTTCGTAGCCCTGCGCGGCAGCGCAGGGACCGTTCGCGTTCGCTGTTGGAAACAGTCCCGCCGCTCCCGCGGCGGGCTACGACGACACCGAGCCGCTCAAGCCAATTCGCTCACCGGCGGTCGCAACGTCTGGCCGTTGTTCCAGACGCCTTCGACCATGACGACACGCGTCTGCTCGGGCAGGCCGCGCTCGTTGTACTCCAGCATGCTAATGATGCTGTCGATCGCGAGCGCCCCAATCAGCCGCCCGTTTTGCCAGATGCCGCTGCACACATGATTTTTTTCCGGGCAGGCCAGCGACGCGATCCCGATGTCCCTTGGCACGCGCAAGCCCAGTCCTTTCAGGTGAGCGAGCAGCGCGTCCGACGAGGGAGAAACGATCACGTCCGGCTTTTCCTTTTCCAGCCAGTCAGCGATCGGCTCCATGTGGTCCCAATCCTCGAGCACGAGTGTTTTCGCCTGCTTGAACTTCGGAATCAAGTGACGCCCGACCAGCAGGCCGCCGTCCCACCGCGCATGAAAATGCTGGCGATGCATCCGCAGCAAAAGAAGCCCCGGCCGGCGGTAGCCGCGGCGATAGCACTCACGCGCGACCTGCAGGCTGGAGAAAAAATGATCGTTGCAGACCGATGCGATCGTAAGCGACGGCAGCGGCACACCAAGTCGCACGGAAGAGAAGTTCTCCCAGTGCAACGCGGGAGGCGGCGCGCCGGCCACGAGCGGCCCAAGGAGCAGTCCTTGAATCCCGCGATGGTGCAGCATGCCGCTGAAACGTTCCGCTGACATTCCTTCCCGATGCAACCAAAACTCCTGCGCCTGGTAACCGCGGAGCGATGCCCGCTCGATTGCGCCTTCGCGCATTTGGCGGACGGTGGCGCTGCTCGTTTTCTGCCAGCCGTCCGCGGAGTCGAGTCCGTTGACCAACGCGACCACAGGCCGGTCTGTATTCGTCCGCCCCTGACGGCGGACCCGCATCAGCGCCGAGACGTATGGATTCGGCCGGTAACCCAGCCGTTCGGCGATGGCGCGGATGCGCGCGCGTGTGGCCACCGAGATGCGAGGATTGTTCGCCAGGCACATCGAGACGGTCGCCTGCGTGACGCCGGCCTGCGCCGCGATGGTTTTCATGGTGGCTGGCTTTGGCATGGTGGTGAGCGCTTAAGCGAATAACCAAAACGATTTTCGACCGCTGCCAAGGTAAATGCCGCAAGACTGGAGTTTTGGTCACGGTCTTTCGTTTTGATGGCGCAATCCGTTAGGTGGTAGGCCGCGAGCTTGCT
>DAITQE010000566.1:0-3317 GCA_036833235.1 Opitutus sp. | reverse complement strand
ATTGAGAAAACCCGTGTCCACAGCGATGTGAAACGCCTGCGCCAATCCTTCCGGACTCGGCTGCTCGGCGTAGGACAATTTTAGTCCCAGATTACTGCCATCGCCAAGCAGCCGGCGGAAGAGCGGCAAATCCAGCGGCGTTGAAATAATCAGGATCTCGCGGACATCGGAAAGCATCAGCACCGACAGCGGATAATAGATCATCGGCTTGTCGTAGACCGGCATGAGCTGCTTGCTCACGGCGATGGTCAGCGGGTAGAGCCGAGTGCCGGAGCCGCCGGCCAGGATGATTCCGCGACGCGGACGCGACGCGGAATCATCAGTTGAAGTTGGAAGTTGAAGTGGAAGAGAAGGCATTCGGGATGGGGGTTAACGGTCGAGGGAGTTGCTCAGGCCGTGAAGCATGCGCGAGATTTCGCACACTCGGTCGTGAGTCGTGCGCCAATGTCGCCGGGAACATAAGCGAGAGCAATGGCGCGGAGGACCTGGGATCGAGTCTCTCCAGCAGAACCTTTGGCGTAGCCCAAAAACTGTTTGAACTCGGCTTTGCCCGGCCGCTCTGCACCTTCGGCAACGTTGTCGGAAATGCTGTTGGCGGCACGGGTAATTTGGTCCTTGAAGCCCCAGTCACGGCACTCGGCGAGCAACCGATAAATCTCGATGCTAAGCGCATGAGACCGTCGCCACACCTCGAGCTTCTCGAAAGATTCGTCGCTGGGGCTCATGGAATCGAATGCTTCAACTTAAACTGCCGACTTCAACTCGCCTCGGCGTCACGTTGTGACGCCGAGGCGTTCGCGCGCGTATTTTTTTGACGTAATATCGGCAGCCCAACTTCGATTTGCGAGGTACCAGTCGACTGTCTTGCTGATTCCGGTGGCGAAGCTTTCGCGAGGAGCCCAACCGAATTCTTTTTTCAATTTTGTGCAGTCGATCGCATACCGACGATCGTGTCCGGGGCGGTCTGCGACGTACGTGATCTGCGACGCGTAGGATGTGCCGTCGCTGCGCGGAGATTTCCGGTCCAGAAGCGCGCAGATGGTCTGAACGATCTCGATGTTCGGCTTTTCGTTCAGGCCGCCGATATTGTACGTCTCGCCGACGCGGCCGCGCTGCAACACCAGCCAAATCGCCGCAGCGTGATCTTCCACATAGAGCCAATCGCGGATCTGCATGCCGTCACCGTAAACGGGTAGCGGTTTGCCCTCGAGCGCGTTGAGGATGACCAGTGGGATTAGCTTCTCGGGAAAATGATAGGGGCCGTAGTTGTTCGAGCAATTCGTCGTCAGGGTCGGCAGCTTGTAGGTGTGCTGATACGAACGGACGAAATGATCGCTCGCGGCTTTGGAAGCGGCGTAGGGAGAGTTTGGCGCGAACGGTGTTTCCTCGGTGAACGCAGGATCGGTGGGAGACAACGTCCCGTACACTTCATCCGTTGAAACATGGAGAAAACGGAATGCGCTCTTTTTCGGCTCTGCCAATTTTGCCCAAAAGAGCCGGGCCGCATTGAGTAGTCTGAGCGTGCCAAGCACGTTGGTTTGGACGAAGGGCTCAGGCGAATCGATCGAACGATCCACGTGCGATTCGGCCGCAAAATTCACGACGGCGTCGATCGCGTGATCGGCGAGCAGACGCGAGACCAATGCGGTGTCGCCGATGTCACCGTGGGCGAAAACGTATCGCGGATCACCGGCGAGGTCGGCCAGATTCGCGGGATTGCCGGCGTACGTGAGCGCGTCGAGGTTGACGAGTTTGGTGAGCGCGGAGTCTTTCTCGGTGAGACGCTGCCGGATGAAATTGCTGCCGATAAAACCGCAGCCGCCGGTGACGAGGATGTTCATGGATCGGAAGGAAGGTTTTCTTCGAGTGATACGATGCGCACTGCGCGCACCGCGTGGTCAACGCTGTAGTGGACGGCGATATGATCTGCGAAATAGACCTGGATCGCTTTGCCGTCGGCGTCGAGGTAGTGAAGCTGGCCGGACTGAAATGGATTTCGCGCCAAAAACTCCACCGCGTCGACCACGTGGCGTTGATCTCGGGGCACGAACTGCATAGCCGCGAGCAGCGCCGCGCGCTCGAAAAGCCACGAATAGGGGCTCATCCCCGAAGTTCGGACTCGCGAATGCCGAGTGCGGCGAGGACATGCTCGCGAGATATGCCTTTGCCGGCTTCGATCTCGCGACGTCGTCGTGCAATTTCGATCAGAAACTCAGGATTTTTGATCTTCTCGAGCGTGTTGAGGTAAGCGCGCAGCCACGCGCGCTCTTGGTCGCTGAGCCGATCGGCGGTTTCTTTGAGTTCGGCGATGGACATGGCGAAACGCTACGGCTCAGACCGCTTTTTTCCAGTTTTTAAGATCACGCCTCACGGCCTCGTGCACCTCCGTCATCTGAATGCCGACCGACGCGAGTTTTGAAGAGTCCATCACGCAGTTCGAGCGCGGCGTTTTCGCGGCGACGTGCATGAACTCGTCTTCACTTTTGAAAAACGAAAACTCCTTGGGGCAAACCCCGCTCTGTTTGATGAGTTCAACGACTTCGTGAGTCGTGACCTGGCCGGGGTTGGTGACGTTGTACGTCGAGAAAGGAACGCGCTTTTCCCAGCACGCGAACGTCGCCGCGACGAATTCTTCCAGTTGCGAAATCGAATTGGTCGCCTCCAACAGACGCGAATAACGCATCAGCTTCGTGAGGTAATTGCGTGGACCTTCGACCTCATTGAACGGAATTCGGAGACGCCAGATGAACACGTTCGGCTGTCCGGCGAGAACCTCTTCGCCCAGTGCCTTGGTGCCGCTGTAAAAGGAGCAGTTGTTCTGGCGAAAGGTGAAGTTCGGTGCGTCGGCTTCGGTGAAACCAGAACCGTCCGCGCGTGCGCCCGTGAAGATGCAGCCCGACGAGACGTGGCCCCACGGCACATTGGCCGCAGTGCAGGCCTGAGCGACGAGACCGGGCAGCACGGCGTTGCCGAAGAGGCAGTCGGTTTTGTGCAATTCACACGCATCCACGTTCGGCTTGCCCGTGTAGCCCGCGGCGTTGATCAGAAATTCCGGGCGGTCGGCATTGAGCGCGCGGGTCAGGACGACCGGATCCGTGTAGTCGAGATCGGCGCGCCGCAGATTGCGGAATGGAATGCCTTTGCGGGTGAGCAACGCCTGGTACGCCTGACCGACGTAACCGGAACCTCCGAGCAGATAGATCATGGATTTAAACAGTGAAACCGAGGATGTCGGGACGGAACAAGATTTTTTGTGGGGATGATGGCCATGAAGCACGGTCTTTCGTTTTGAGAATGCAATCCGTTGCGTCGTAGGC
>DAITQE010000565.1:0-3318 GCA_036833235.1 Opitutus sp. | reverse complement strand
GTGCTTTTGCCCGCTCCGTTTTCGCCCACCACGGCGTGCACCTCGCCGGGAGCGATCTCCAGATCGACGCCGTTTAGCGCGAGCGTGGCGCCGAAACGCTTCCGAATTCCGGAGAGTCGAAGGCGGGCGGGAGGAATCGAGTCAGACGATTGCAAGGCGTGATGTGGGTCTGGAGCAAAAAGCGCAGGCGAGTCGGCGTACGACCGTCCGTCCGCCGATCGCCCAGCGCGGATATTATTTTCCGAGAATAGCTTTCACGGCCGGCTCGTTCTGGTTGTTACGCGTGACCAGCACGCAACCGGTATCGATGTGGGTCTCCACCTTCTCACCTCGCACGGCTTTCACCGCTGTAACGACGCCCAGATAACCCATCTTGGTCGGGTTTTGCGCCACCAGCGCCTGGATGTCGCCTCGGTCGAGTGCGGCGTTGAGCGCCGGCGAAGTGTCGAAGCCAACGAACGCTTTTTTCCCAACCAGTCCCGTCTGGCGCAACGCGAGCAGCATGCCCTGCGTACTTGATTCGTTGGGACAAAAAATGCCGTCGGCGTCGCGGATCTTATCGATCAAGTTCATCGCCGCGTCCTGCGCAGTTGAAACGGTCGCGCCAGCGTATCGGTTATCGACCGTGACGGTCATGCCTGGATGCTGTTGGATGACCTCGAGGAAACCCGCTTCTCGCTCCGCGGTGCTGGCTGAGCCTTCGGAGTAGCGCAAAAGGACAACTTTGCCCTTGCCGCCGAGCAAGCGCGCGAGTTCCTCCCCGCCGAGCTGCCCGCCGCGTCGGTTATCCGTTGCGACGAAGCTGGCGAAATCCTTCCCCGCTTCCCCTTTCAAAGCGGAATCGAAGATCACCACGGGGATTTTGCGTTCGGCCGCACTTTTGACCGGGCCGCGCAGCGCGGTATCGTCAAGCGGCGCGAGCACGATGGCGGAGACGCCCGACGCGACAAATTGCTGCACGACGGCGATCTGCTCAGCACGATCGTCTTCTTTGAGCGGTCCTTTCCAGAGGATTTCGACTCCGAGTTCGGCGCCGGCACGTTTCGCACCGGCTTCGACGGATTTCCAATAGCTGTGGGTCGTGCCTTTCGGGATGACGGCGATGCGTTCGGCGGAGAAAACGGTCGTGGAAAACGCGAGCAGGAAGGGAAGCAGTTTTTTCATGGGGGTTGATTAATAAACGAGGAGGTGAACGGTTTCGTCCAGAGCCGCGGTGTCTAAACGTTAGGACGCGTGGGCAACCAAGGCAAAAGGAGATGTGGACGAACCGCGCAGACGACGGCGAACGTGGAACTTTTTTTCATTGGTGCAATCTCGGACCCGGGAAAGATGTTGATTCAGCGGCGAGCTGGCGAGTGAATCGCTGGCTGGATATCGACTACGCGCGGCGATTACGCTGACTCGAGAATCGTGTTCGCATACTGCACGGTGTCACCTGTACGGATAAGCCCGAGCGCGTGCGGAACGCGGAGCTTGAACGTCGCGTGTGGCTCGAACGATCGCGGAACGTTGCACAGCACTTGAGTGAAACGCTGCTGTGTTGCCGCATCGTTATTCGCGCAGAATTCTTCGGCCATGAAGGCGTGGCCCGCGTTCCAGTTGGCGAGCACGGCCTCGAGCACCTGTGGCACGGTTGGGATGCCGTCCACCAGCGAAAGGTCGATCGTTTCGATCATCGGCCAGAACGGGAAGCCTCGATCGGCAATCACGAGTGTATTCGTGTGGCGGACGCGGGCAAGGAGCGCGTTGATGTGGGGATTCAGAATACCGCGGAGGAGCATGTGATAGAGACTGACGATATGTTTTTGGTTCTCTCCAATCCACTCGCTCACACTCGCGGCGACCTTGACGCCGATGGTGTCGTAGCCGCGAGCGTGAGCGAGTGGATTGCCTGTAGAGAACGAGAAGAGGCGTTAGTTAGAGTCCGAGTGCCTTCTGTCGGTAATGTTCGTCGGTGCGTCCCGCGATTCGATCGACGTCACCGGCCGACAAATACCGGACGCCACCCACCGCAGCAGCGCCGAGCGTTATCTGCGCAGCTTTGGAAGCCATCAACGTGGCCGCGAGCACCGCATTCGGCGTCGCACCGAGCGCGATCAAGCCGTGGCTTTGCAGGAGGATTACCCGCGGCACGAGGCCGCTTCGGCGGCGATATGCTTCCACGCGCTCGCGGATGGATTGGGCGAGTTTGAGACCTGGGTCGGTGTACGGTACAAAAACCGATTCGGGGCCGCAGCACACAATTTCATCAGGAAACAAGCGGCGCTTCGAGAACGTGGTCGCGCGAGCGGAGCAAAGGAGACTGTTCACCGAAACCGGATGCGTGTGGCCGACAAAGTTAATGCCTGGCAACGTGAGCAGCCACGCGTGAAACATGGCTTCGACCGATGGCTTGCGCGCAGCGGCGCTCACTCGCGCGCTGAGCAGTGCCTCATCGACTGAGGCGTCAGAAACGCTTCGTCGATCCAGCAACTCGAGCAAGTCGCCGAAACGGCACGCGGTAAGATGATCGGCGGATAACTGGCCGAGATTACTGCCGCTGGCTTTGACGAGAAATGTTTTGGCATCAACGCGCGCGGACGTGTTGCCCTCGCCGAGAATGGCCAACTGTCGGTCCTCGCGCCCAAGATCGTGCGACAGGGTGATCAGCGCGGCCGTGGTAGGTTCTGGAAGGGAAGCCATCTTCAAAACGATTTGCCGTCCGCACGCGTGCCGCAAAGCGAAACCTCCAGCCCAAGATCACGCGCCAGCGCCGCTTTCGTGTAGAGTGCCAGATCGGCATTGCGCGCACTATCGGCGTACGCGACCTGGATGTGGTTGGCTTTGTGGCGAGCCATCATCTGATCGCGTGAAACGCCGTACGTCACCGCGTGCATGATCGGCCATTGCGGGGTTGTCTCGCGCCAGCGCCGCTCGGTTTCTTCAGCGGGGAGCTCGATCACTTTCGCCCGCCCCAGATCCATTTTCAGCTTCCCGTTTTCGACAAAAATGCGGCTCCAGACAATTTCGCCTGGTTTCGCGATCCCGCGAACTGTCCCGCCGCCGAGCCGAAAATACATCGGCGGTTGTCGATGCGAATCCGTGCCTCTGTAACCGCCAATGTGATGCGCGGGCGGTGCGCTGCCCGAAATGAGAAACACCCAGACGTACTCGTTCGTCGTTCCGCTGCGATCCCGATCGCCCCAGCGTAAATCGTGCAACGTGTTTTCCACCGGCTGTCCGAGTGCGCGGTGAACGCGGTACGTCATCAACCCGTCGAGGCCGGCGCATTCGTCGACTTCGTTGAAATGCGGCAGCGGCTGTCCCTCGTAGAGAATA
>DAITQE010000564.1:0-3326 GCA_036833235.1 Opitutus sp. | reverse complement strand
AGCCATGGTCGAGGTGACGCCGCGCTGCGTCAGTGGAATCCCGGCAACCGCGCCCGCCGCTGCAGCCGCAGTAACGCCTGGCACGATTTCGAACGTGATTCCCGCCGCCGTGAGCGCGCTCAGTTCTTCGCCCACCCGCCCAAAAACCATCGGATCGCCGCCTTTTAAACGCACCACCCGGTTGCCAGCCAAGGCCTTTTCAACCAGCAGCTCGCAAATGTATTCCTGCGTCGCGCTATGGCTGCCCAAACGTTTGCCGACATAGATTTTCTCGGCGGCGCCCGGGCAAAGAGCCAGCAGCTCCGCGTTTGCAAGATCGTCGTAAAGAACAACCTCAGCACTGCCCAACGCCCTTGCGCCGCGGATCGTGATGAGATCGGCAGCGCCTGGCCCCGCACCTACGAGGAGCACGTGACCGGGTGATCGCGGCGAAAATTGAGAGGCGTTTTGCGACATAACTAACTTTTGTTTTTACTTCTTTAGTGAAGTAGTCAACTCTACTCCTTCCTATATGCCAGAAGCAGCTCCTGCACCAGTCTCCCATAACGAAATCCTGAAGCAGAACGATTCAACGCTCGCGGGCCGAATTGCTGCCACGCTCGCTGACTCGTCCGTGGATCGCTTCTCCGAGGACGACCAGCAGTTCACGAAATTTCACGGCATTTACCAGCAAGACGACCGCGATCTGCGCAAAACCGCCAAGAAGTACATCATGATGATCCGCAGCCGTATTCCCGGCGGCGTCATGACTTCACAGCAATGGCTCACGTTCGACGACCTCGCGACCACCTATGGCAACAACACGCTGCGCGTCACGACCCGGCAATGCATCCAGTTTCACGGTGTAGTTAAGTCGGGGCTCGGGCCGCTGGTGAAGCGCATCAACGAGTGCCTGCTCTCCACCCTCGCGGCTTGCGGCGACGTTAACCGCAATGTCACTGCATCACCCACGCCCGCTTACACGAAGGCGCGCGAGCAAGTTTACGCCGATGCCTTGCGCACCGCTTACGCCGTCGCGCCCAAGACCCGTGCGTATCACGCGATCTGGATCGACAACGTGCAACTCGACCTCGACGACCTGGCTAACAAGGACTTCGTCGATCCGCTCTACGGGCGGACATACCTGCCGCGCAAATTCAAGATTTCCTTCGTCGTTCCGCCGGTAAACGACATGGATGTTTTCACGAACGATCTCGGCTTCATCGCCATCGTCGAAAACGATCGCGTTGTCGGTTACAACGTCGCCGTCGGTGGCGGCATGGGCCGCAGCCATGGGAACGTGCAAACCTTCCCGCGCCTCGCTGACGTCATCGGTTTCGTCGCTCCGGAAAACATCATCGAAGTCGCCAAGGCCGTGCTCACCATGCACCGCGATTTCGGCGACCGTGTGAACCGCAAGCACGCACGCTTCAAATACGTCGTCGAAGAGCGCGGCACCGCGTGGACCTACGACGAAATCAACCGGCGCGCTGGCAACGTTCTTTCCGGTGTCCGCCGCTATGAGTTTACCACGACGGGCGATATCTACGGTTGGCATCGCGCAGTGGATGGCAGCCAGTTTCTCACGCTTTTCGTCGAGACTGGCCGGGTCAAAGACGTCGATGGTCACGCGCAGAAAACCGCCTTACGCGAAGTCGCGCAAAAATTCCCGCACGTCGAATTCCGTCTCTCGGCCAATCAAAACGTCATCATCGCCAACGTTCCCGATTCCGACCGCGCCGGTATCACCGCGCTGCTCGCATCGCACGGCGTCAAGGTCGACCGTCAGGCGTCCGTCCTGCACGCGGCTTCCATGGCCTGCCCGGCGCTTCCGACCTGCGGCCTCGCCCTCGCCGAATCCGAACGGATGCTGCCCGGCCTGATTGATCGCATCGAAAAACTCGGCGGCGAGGTTGGCCTCGGCGGCGAGGAAATAATCATTCGCTCGACCGGTTGCCCCAACGGCTGCGCCCGTCCTTATATGGCAGAAATCGCATTCGTGGGCAAAGCGCCTGGTCGTTATCAACTCTGGCTTGGGGGCAACGCTTCCGGCACGCGTCTCAACCGCGTCTTCAAAGACACGGTAAAGGATCCGGAGATCGAAGCCGAACTGCGTCCGCTGCTCACGCGCTGGAAAAACGAGCGACTTCCCGGCGAGCGTTTTGGAGATTTTTCCGCGCGCGTCCTCTGGCCCGAGCAAGCTGCCGCCGCTGTCGCCGCTCCGAGTCCCGCCTCAACCGCGCCCGCTGCCGCGGCTTAAGGTAGCGCCCGACCTCCGGGCGGGCCGTATTCAATACCCGATCACACACACCCATGTCTCCCGCTGAAATCGCCCATTGGAACATAGAACTTCGCTCCCAGACACCGATTGAAATCGTCCGCTGGGCGATCGCCAAAGCCGGCGGCCGCGCGATCGTCTCCACCAACTTCCGTCCGTACGAAGCCGTCGTGCTCCATCTGGCCACGCACGTTCAGCCGGATATTCCCGTCCTGTGGGTCGATCATGGTTACAATCGCCGGTCCACCTATCGGCACGCTGAACAGTTACGCGCGCAGCTGGGTCTGAATCTGAAACCGTTCCTGCCGAAAATGACGCCGGCTCACCGTGACGCGATTCACGGCGAAATCCCGACCACTGAAGACGAGAAGGGCCTGAAAAAATTCAGCGCCATCATGAAACTCGAACCGTTTCAACGCGGGATGAAAGAGCTTGCCCCAACCGTTTGGATCACGGCGTTGCGGAAAGTCCAGAATCCAAACCGTGCCGAACTCGATATCGTTTCGCACGACGCCAACTTCGGCTCCCTTAAAATCAGTCCCGTTTTCTATTTCAGCGACGCTAACATGGAAGCGTATCTCGCGAAGTACAATTTGCCGAACGAGTGGGACTACTTCGATCCGGCGAAAGCCGATGAAAAACGCGAATGCGGCCTCCACGCCGCCTGGGGCGGCAAAGCCGTCGCCGCGAGCTAACCGGCTTATTTCACACTCTCACTACAATACCGTTGAGCCACAGAGGACACCGAGCTCCGACACAGAGTTCACAGAGACAGAAATACACTCCGTCCGAATCACAGCTCGTCCTCAATCTCATGAATCTGCATGCGGCCCTTTCGAACACCTTGTGGCCTCCTGTTTCCTCTGTGTCGGCGCTCTGTGCACTCTGTGATCCATGCCTTGGTTCATTTGGGTGTGCTAGTATCGGTCTAAGGCCGGACTCGATCTCCGCTCAAACTCGCGTTTCTCACCTCCGAACTCCAGATTTTTTAGCTCTCAGCCCTAGACTCTCAGCTCTCCGCTCTTCGCCATTCCGTGTCCAACTACCATCTCGACCACCTCCAGCATCT
>DAITQE010000563.1:0-3328 GCA_036833235.1 Opitutus sp. | reverse complement strand
CACCTGCTTTTCCCTGTAACAGCGCTGCCCGGCGCGATCGCGCTGACACGCACGCCAACTCCCTGGAAGCGCGGCACTTTGATCGCGGCCGCGCTGCTGGGCGGATGGGCGTTCTCACCATACGGCCTGCATTGGCCCGCCGTATTCCAGCTCTACTTTCGCCACAATGCGCTGCTGGATTTTCCTCCCCGCATCCAGGAAATCGTACCGGGGTTTCTGTTCGCGCGAGTCTCGCCGATCTGCATGATTCTGGTCGTGCTTCTCTCGGCGATTCCATGGGTACTGCGAGATACGGATACGACGGTTCGGGAGCGGAACGTGTTTGGACTGCTCTGGTTCGCCGGGATGTTCGGGTTCGGCTTGGCGGGTCGTGCGCTCATGGTCTGGTGGTTCGCAGCGCTTCCGGCGTTGGTGCGACTCGTTGAGCGCGCGCCTCGCCCCCCGGCGGGCTTCCAGCGCCGCATGGCGCTTTCGGTAATGGCTTCGCTCCCGCTCGTAATGAGCGTCGGCCTGGCATGGCATACCGGCGCGCCAGACACGGATCTCAGCTCTCCGGCGCGACGGAGCGTGGATCCGCTGGCAACGTGGCTCGAGGTCCACGCGCGCCCGACCGGCCGGCCCAAGGTGCTCACCGTCTTCAACTACGGCTCCTACCTCACCTGGCGGTTGCCGGATTACAGCATGTCGATCGACGGACGGTCCATATTTCCAGATTCAGCGGCCCGTCCCGATGCATACCGCGTTGCCCACGACGGACCGTTACCCTTCGGTCCTTGGCAATCGGCCGACCTGGCCATCGTACCGCTCAGCTATCCTGTGGCCGCCGTGCTCGATTCTGCGCGGGACTGGAAGCGCGTGGACACGGTCCCTGGCGACTCGTCAGAGAGGCTCGGTACTGGCCTGTGGGTTCGACGATCCTGGATCGACCGATTTCGCCGATGACTTATTTCAACTAATTGTTCGGCGTATTGCGACGAACTGACTCCCGCTGTGACAATGCTCACCACTTATGTTGCGGACCGGCAACGCGAGCACGCCGGATTAGCTACAGCATTTCGTTACGAAATGGGAAAATCGGACGAAAGGTCAGAAAAGTCGGGGTGACGACCGTCGCTTTTTTTTACGTGTTCTCCCCGTCGCCATGACGAAGAACGAAGAGGCGTCACAACGCAAGGCGCATCAGCAATTTGCGCCGTAGCGGAGCCTGTTCGCGTCAGTTTATTCGCCCCCTTACCGGCCTCTGGAATGAGCCTTGAGCGACCGTAAAGTCGCTCGAGAAGGGGTCAATTTCAGGGCGGAAAAAATAGCCACTTTGGTCTGCGAGCGAGTCTTGCATTCCCGTTGGACCAACCTAATATGGCCGCTCTCACGCGCAGCCATTTCTTTCCACGCAGCACTCCATTTAGACGGAGGAACAATGTCTCGCGCAAAGGCCCTTTTTCGCCGTTTCGCCCAGAAGGAAGAGGCCGCCACGATGGTTGAGTATGCCCTCATGCTCTCCCTGATCGCGGTCGTGTGTATCATCGCTGTGACGCTGATTGGTACGAACGCGAACACCATTTTCAACAACATCGCGACCAATCTTCCTGCTTGATCCGATGTTGCCGTTCCGTTCGTCCCTGTTAGAGACTCCTGCTGTTTCTCGCGCTTCCGAATCGCCGTCCTACAAAATGGCCGGTGTCGCAGTACCCCCACTCCCAACGCTTCTGGAGGCAATGATGTCCCGTATTAACCAGCTGGTTCGCCGTTTCGTCAAGAACGACGAGGCCGCGACGATGGTCGAGTACGCTCTCATGCTCTCGCTCATCGCGGTCGTTTGTATCATCGCCGTAACGCTGATCGGTACCAACGCGAACACCATTTTCAACAACATCGCGACGAATCTCCCCGCCTGACCTGATCAAGCTCGAGACGAATGCAATGGCGGCAAGCCGCCATTGCGTTCGACCTCGGGAAGCTCCTCGCAAATATGCCCGCCGCGCCGATCTTGAGATCCGGAATCGACCTGATGTTCCTGGTGACATTCACGGTTCTCGTAGCAGTGGCGGCAGGGATGGATCTCGGATATCGAAGAATACCGAATTCGCTCGTTCTGACGATCCTGGTCCTGGGCGGCGTTTTCGCGGTAATGTCGTTTGGACCGGTCAACGCGCTGCTTCGCGTTACCGAAGGTGCAGGCGTAGGTCTATTGATGTGGTTTCCTTTCTGGGCGCTCCGCATGCTCGGCGCAGGGGACGTGAAGTTCTTCGCGGCCGCGGCAGCGTGGCTGGGTCCCCGATTGGCGCTTGAAGCGGCGTTGTCCTCCGCCGTGTTTGGCGGCGTGATCGCCCTGGTCTGGCTGCTCTCGCGTGCATGGCCGAGTGACGCGAACGCGCAAGCTCCCAGCGTGGCTGCCGATTCCGTGCGGGATGATAGTGAGAAAGTGGGTAGCGGACGGGATGCTACCCAAAGAAGCACATCGTTACCATATGGGGTCGCCATGGCGGCCGGTTTGGCAGTTACTGCTTGGTTTCCGCACCTATTTCACTCGTAAGAGGCCTCACGATGAGACTACGGACTTTCGCTGGTTCCGATCGCGCGGCGGCGCTCGTCGAGTTCGCCATAGTGCTGCCTATTCTGTTGCTCATAGTCTTCGGCATCGTCGATTTTGGGCGGGCACTATATACCGCCAACAATCTCACGTCGGCAGTACGAGAAGGAGCTCGGTTGGCGTCGACCCAAATCAGTCCCGACCCAACGGTCAACGCATCAAAAACCGCAGTGACGAATGCAGTCACCGCTTACACCACGGCGATCGATGCCAACGCTCCGGTACCAACAGTCGCTGAAGCGTTCAGTGGTGCGCTACCGAACCTGCAGTCCATCACGGTTTCGATTACGGCCTATCCATTTACGCCGATAACGCCCCTGGCAGGAATTTTCGGGTTGGGCACGATCTCGATGTCGCCCTCGGCGACGTTTCGATGGGAAGGAGCACCCTGAGCACGATCTGACCGATTGAAGCAGTACTGCGGCATTCACACTTTCGACTCACCGGCAATTCTATGGCAGAGCGGCGCTACAACACGGTTCTCTTCGCGGCGATCCTCACGGCGCTGGTGGCAACGTTTGGCGTGTATCGGTACCTCCAAAAAGCCAAGCAAAGCAGCCAGGTCCAGATGCAGTCCGTGGTCATTGCCTCCCGAGATCTGACGGAAGGGGAGAAGCTCGAGCGCCTTGCGCTCTCAACGGCGCAGTGGCCAGCAGGCACGGCGCCCGATAGCGCCTTCTCCTCGGTCGACTCGGCCATTGGCCGTGTCGCTCGCGTCGCGATATTCAAGGGTGAGCC
>DAITQE010000562.1:0-3334 GCA_036833235.1 Opitutus sp. | reverse complement strand
CCCGCCGCGACGCTTTACCGAAATCTTTGCGCCATTGGGCAGGATGCCCGTGCCACTTTCGGAACCATCCAAAACCTGATCTGCGCCCCGCCCGTCCGCATCGCGTCATTCGTGTTGCCACGCGTGCCACAGAGCGAAACCTAGACCTTCTCATGAAACCCTTTCACTGCGCTGCCGTTGACCTAGGCGCAACCAGCGGCCGCGTCATCGTTGGCACGTGGGCCAACAATCGTCTCACGCTCACGGAGGTGCATCGCTTCCCGAACACGTTCCAGTCGCTCGGCGTCCACGACTACTGGAATCTCCCGGGCCTCTGGTCCGAGGTGCAGACAGGCCTCACAAAAGCGATCGAGCAGTTCCCAAAACTCGCTTCCGTCGGCGTCGACACTTGGGGCGTCGATTACGCCTTGGTCAACGACACCGGCCGGCTCGTGTTTCCCGCGCACGCGTATCGTGACGCCCGCACCCAGCCCGAGCTCACGCGACTCGCCAACACCCGCGCGGCCCTCGCACGAATCTACGAAGCCACCGGCATCGCCAATGTTTTCTATAACTCCAGTCTCCAACTTGCGGAGACGGTCGCTAGTTGTCCGGCGATTGAAGATCTCGCGACGCGCTGTCTGTTCCTTCCGGACTATTTCAATTTCCTCCTCTCGGGCCGGATGGCAAACGAGCTCACGATGGCGAGCACGACGCAATTGATCGATGTCCATTCGACCGACTGGTCGCGTGCCACTCTCGATCATTTTCGCATTCCGGCGCAATGGTTTTCGAAACCGGTGCTCCCCGGAACCAAGCTGGGCAAGGTGACGAGTCTGCCCGCACTAAAAGCCGTCCAGGTGATCGTCGCTCCCGGCCACGACACCGCCGCCGCCTACGACGCGATGCCAGCCGATCCCGCAGGCGGTGATCTCTACATTAGCTCCGGCACGTGGTCCCTCGTCGGTTTCGAAAGCGCCACGCCCGTCCTCGGACCGGAAGCAATGGCCGCGCGGATCTCCAATGAGCGCACGAGCGACGGCCAGTATCGCCCTCTCACCAATGTCATCGGCCTCTGGCTCCTCGAACGAACCCTGCAGGAATCCGCCGCGCGCCCGCGCAACGATGCCGAGTGGGCCGCGCTGATCAAAGCTGCAGAGAAATTGCCCGCGCCAACGAAGTTGCTCGATGTCGCTGATCCCGCGTTCAGCAATCCCGAATCGATGCGCGCGGCGATCGATGCCCAACTCAAGAAGAGAAAATCCGCGCCGCCGAAAAATCTCGCCGGCTACACGCGGTTGATCTGCGCCTCGCTCGGTCGCGGACACGCGGACGCGATGCGCTCGTTCGAGCGGCTGGCGAACCGCAAATTCAAACGCATTCTCATTGTCGGCGGCGGTTCGAAAAACCGCCTGCTCTGTCAGGCCACCGCTGACGCCGCCGGGTTGCCTGTCATCTCGTTCTCGCTCGAAGGCACCGCCGTCGGCAACATCGCGAGCCAGCTCATCGCGTTGCACGCGGTCAAAGATCTCGCAACGTTCCGCGCTCACCTCGCGAAAAACATCAAGCAAACCGAATACAAGCCCAGAGCTCAGAGCTGAGAGCCAGAACCGATCGCCTTAAACGCACCATTCATTTCGCAGCCGCACACCTTCGCACTTCACGGCATAACCAACGCGTTTCGCCAAACTCCGATCTGTCAACTTCACGGGTTCGACACTCAACCTCTGTACCGACCTCCCCTCATTCCCTCACTCCCCAACTCCCCTTCCCCTTCACTCTCACCCTCACTTTCACTCTCACTCTTCTCCCATGCCCTCCGAAAAAAATATCTCTGCTGCTTACCGCCTCGCCCAGAAAGCCTACGCCGATTTGGGCGTGGACACCGATGCCGCGATCAAACGCGCATTATCCGTCCCGATCTCGCTTCATTGCTGGCAGGCCGACGACGTGCGCGGCCTTGAAACGCCCAAGCCCGGTCTCGACTCCGGCGGCATCATGGCGACCGGCGGCTATCCGGGACGCGCGCGCAACGGCGACGAAATGCGCGCCGACCTCGATCTCGTTCTCAACCTTCTTCCCGGCAAACAACGGCTCAATCTCCACGCGTTCTACGCCGAGACCGGCCACGCTCACGTCGATCGCGACGAGCTCGCCCCCGAGCATTTCGACCGCTGGCTCGACTGGGCGAAAACGCGCAAGATTGGATTGGATTTTAATCCAACCTACTTCGCGCACCCCAACGCGGTATCCGGTTTCACACTATCGCATGTCGATGCGTCCATTCGCAAATTTTGGATCGATCATGCCAAAGCCTGCCGCCGCATCGCGCAGCAATTCGCCAAGAAACTCGGTACGCCCTGCGTGCATAATCACTGGGTTCCGGACGGCGCGAAGGACGCTCCCGCCGATCGCTGGGGCCCGCGTGCACGTCTCGTCGAATCGTATGACGCGATTTTCGCGGACAAATCCATCAACCGAAAACTCTGCATCGACGCTGTCGAAGGAAAACTCTTCGGCCTCGGCAGTGAAGAGTACGTCGTCGGTTCGCAGGAATTCTACTCGTCGTATGCCCAGGCGCGCGACCTCGTGCTCTGCCTTGATCTCGGACATTACCACCCAACAGAATCAGTGGCGGACAAAGTCTCGGCGCTGATGCAGTTTCACGATCGCATCCTTTTGCACACGAGCCGACCAGTTCGCTGGGATAGCGATCACGTCGTCATTCTCGATGATGCCGTCCGTGCGCTATTCCTGGAGATCGCGCGCGGCAACGCCTGGCACCGCGTTTTCGTTGCGTTGGATTTCTTCGACGCCTCCATCAATCGCATCGCGGCGTACGTGATCGGTGCGCGCGCGACGCGTCAGGCGATCCTCCTCGGTTTTCTCGATCCGTCGAAGCAGCTGCGTGCTGCTGAAAACGCGAATCGGGGTCACGAGCGGCTCGCGCTCATGGAACACGCAAAGGCGATGCCGTGGGGCGCGGTGTGGGACGAACTCTGCTCGCACGACGGTGTTCCTGCTGGGGCGGACTGGCTCGCCGACGTCTCTCGTTACGAGAGCACCGTCCTCGCCGCCCGCTGAAGCGTTGGCGAAGACAGCGGAACACTCCGGTTTGCGTCTCAATAACCCATCGATCGCGCCGTAGGCCGCGAGCTCGCTCACGCTTCATTCGCGCCAGCAAGCTGGCGGCCTACAAACAGCCGAACGCTCTACCGCGTTCCGACGTTCACCGTCTTTGCCTTCCAATCGACTGTCACCGTGGTGCCGTCGGCGAAGGTCGTGCGCTCCCTCGTATGATCGGCGGCGAGAAATTCGTGGTTCACCATTTCGAGCAGCGCCACGCGTTTGTGCC
>DAITQE010000561.1:0-3339 GCA_036833235.1 Opitutus sp. | reverse complement strand
TTGCAGCCCTGCGCCTTCGCCTTCTGCAATGTCGTCAGCATGCGCGGGTGATTCGTGCCGGGATTTTGGCCGATGATGAAAATCGCGTTTGCCTCTTCGAGGTCCGTGAGTCGCACGCAGCCTTTGCCGATTCCGATCATGGGAGGCAGCGCCACGCTGGTGGATTCATGGCACATATTGGAGCAATCGGGCAGATTGTTCGTGCCGAACGCGCGCACGAAAAGCTGATAGAGAAAGGCGGCCTCGTTGCTCGTCCGGCCAGAGGTGTAGAAGATCGCTTCGTGCGGTGACGCGAGCGACTTGAGTTCGCCGGCCACGAGTTCAAATGCGTCGGCCCACGCGATCGGCTCGTAGTGCGTTGCACCGGGACGCAGCACCATCGGCTCAGTCAATCGGCCCTGCTCGCCGAGCCAATGGTCGGAATGCGCCGCGAGTTCCGCGACAGAATGTTGCCGAAAGAATTCGGCTGTGACGCGTTTCACGGTCGCCTCATAGGTGACCGCTTTGAAGCCGTTCTCACAAAATTCCGCGCGACTTCGCTCGCCGTCGGGATTGGGCCAGGCACAGCTTTGACAATCGAAGCCCTGCTTCTGGTTGATTGTGTGGGCAGTACGGAGCGTGTTTTTCAATCCGGCGTGTCCAAAACCGTAGGACAACACCTCGCGAATGGCGCGTAAGCCCCCGGCCACCTGGTAGGGTTTTCGCTGCTTGATTCCGGCGATCTCCACCGGCGTTTGCGCTCCGGGAATGGGTTTTATCTGATCGTCAGGTGTCGGCTTCATTTTTTGTTGGGTTCAGAGTTCCGAAGTCTGCTCCCGAGTATTTGAATCGTAGCTACGAGCGTGAGCGAGTGGAGGAGTGTCCACTCGCTCACGCTCATAGCTACCCGAGGGATTCGATGAGTCCCGAAGATCGAGTCGTTCGGCGTGGGCATAGACGTTGAAACGACCAGCGCGGGTAAATCCGATCAGCGTCACGTTGGCGGCGTGGGCGAGTGTTATCGCGAGTGATGACGGCGCGCCCACCGCCACGATGATTGGGATGCCTGCAGCCGCAGCCTTTTGTACGAGTTCAAAACTGGCCCGGCCACTGAGCACGATAATTTTGCCTGCTCCGGCAATGTCGCGCAGCAGCGCTGCGCCGAGAATTTTATCCACCGCGTTGTGTCGCCCCACATCTTCACGGACCAGCAGCACGCGGCCAGCTGCATCGCAAAGCGCGGCGCCGTGCGATCCGCCGGTTTCCGCAAAGACCACCTGCAGCTCACGCAAAAGATTCGGCAGCCGGACGATGAAGTCGCCGCTGAGCGGCGGCTCGGTGTCGGATGCATCCGCGCGCTGGAGCGGAATCCCTTCGAGCGAGATGCGGCCGCACAGCCCGCAGGCGGAACTCGTCACCAGTCCGCGGCTGATGCGGTGCAGATCTTCGCGCGGCGCGCGCACGAGCCGCACGCGCTGCGTTGAAACATTTTCGCCCCGCGCATTTTTCGGTGCAGTCGTGATCGCTTGAATGTCGGCCCGGTTTGAAATGATGCCTTCGGCGCGGAGGAAACCAATCGCGAGCTCCGGATCATGTCCGGGAGTGCGCATCGTCACGGCGAGTACGTTGATAATTTCGCGGCCGTTGCGTTCATAGGCGATCTCCGTCGCGAGCGGAGCTTCGGTGACCACGGTTTCGGAAATAGACGTCCAACCATCCGCCTCCGACCAGTGCAGGCTTGGCGAAACGCGAATGGCGCCGTCGTTGTCAGAGACGTCAGTGATGGTCGAACTACCATGGGGGACGGTCATGGGGAAATGGAGGCACCAACGTTGCGACAGTGACAACGGGGAGGTGCGCTGTTAATTGCCGTGGGCCACATCACAGTCGAACAAAAATACGAGCGGCGGCCGGACGGATCCAAGGTCTTTTGTTTTGGAATCGTAGCTTGCAGGCTGCCAGCTTGCTGGCGCGGTCTGAGCGCGAGCGAGTTTACGCGCCTCCGGCGGCACCAAGAGCGACCGGGACTCGCGGCCTGGGCGCCGTGAGTTGCCTCCGCACACGGAAAAGTCACGCGGAGCAGGATGGAGCAGATTCTTTTTGAATGAGGGTGAGGCTTCAATCCGTACTTGATTTCCAAGGGGTTGAACATACCCGACCGGAGGGGTCATCGGGCAAAGCCGAACGCGTTGCCGAACCGGGTGTGTGTTCTCGTGTCGATGATACAGCATCTGACCGCAGGTATGTTACCACTCACACCACTTATCCGCCATGTCGCCGCTCACGATTTTAGTCGTAGATGATCAGCCGATCATGAGGGAAGTCGTGTCGCAGATTTTGGAGGACGAAGGTCACAACGTCCGCGTTGCGAGTGACGGAGTCGAAGCGCTGCGCAAGCTCGGCCATGCGCGCTATGATTTGCTCGTCACCGATGTCGTCATGCCAGGCATGGATGGGATCGAATTAATCTCCGAGTCCCGGCGCCGGCATCCGATGTTACGCGTCATCGCGATGTCGGCTGGCGACGGGCTGTTTTCGAAAATCAACTGCCTGGAAATCGCTTCACGGGTGGGGGCCGGCGCGGTTTTGACCAAGCCCTTCGAGCGCGCGGATCTTGCCGCCGCGATCGAGGAGTTATGCCCGTCGGATTCGTTCGCGTTGCGGTAGCGCCGGATAACGGTGGTGCCGGATAGCTCCGTCGAAACGACTGGTGACGATGTAGTCGATCGCCGAGTACGTTGTAGTTTGCGCGCTCGTCGCTCAAGTCGAGCGAACGAACGTAGCGCGGCAAGCGCGCGACCTACCTCGGCAACTCGACGCTAGGGGTATTGGGATCAGGCGCCGTCAACCCCGCGCGGAGCCGGGCGCGAGAGCCGTCGGATTCGCATCGATCACTTCCATGAGTTGTGCACCGAGGGACTGGACGAGTTCCGATTCGGTTTCGCCGAAGGCGCGCGGGTGAGTGTCCAGGACGCAAAGATTTCCCACCAGATGTCCGCCGCGTGCGCGCAGCGGTGCGCTGGCGAAAAAGCGAACGCCGCGTTGAAGCAACATCGGATGACGAGAGAACCGGTCGTCTTTTGCGACATCTTCGACGACCAGCAGCGTGTCCGACGTCAAGACATCGGCATAGACTGAAGCTTCAAGCAGCGGAGCGGACGGTGCGCGTTGGCTGAGAGATTTCCAAAACTCAGGATCTGTCTCCAGCACGCAGACGAGCGAGAGGGGAACTTCGAACGCGCGGGCGAGTTCGCGAACGGCGGTATCGGTCGCGTCCTCGGGCTTCACGGCGTTCAGCTTGATTTCGGTGCGCTCGAGTGAGCGGGTCGCTTTCGTCTCCGGCTCAGGCATGTTGGCCGC
>DAITQE010000560.1:0-3351 GCA_036833235.1 Opitutus sp. | reverse complement strand
GCGAAGGCCGCGGTCGTCGCAAGCGACGACCCTACAGGTCCACCGCCAACCGGCCTCGCGCCCGGGTATTTTCATCGCCCGACAAAACCCTTGACTCTCCGTCTCCGGTTTGGGTTTGTGTCCGGCTCCAAACTTATACCGACCATGGCCAATACGAAATCTGCGATCAAAGCCGCCCGCAAATCTGTCCGTCTCCACGACCGCAACCAAGCCGTAAAGACCCGTCTTAAGACTCTCCAGAAGAAGCTCGAGGTTGCGATCAAGAGTGCCGATGCCGCCAGCAGCAAAGCTGCCGCCTCCGCCTACACCTCCGCAATGGACAAGGCCGTTAAATCAGGCGTGGTGCACAAGAATGCCGCGTCACGCGCCAAGGCGCATAGCGCGAAAATCGTTTTCGCGAAGTAAGTAGCGGCCTTTTCCCAGGTTCTGGCGCAAAGCGCGGATTCTCAGGCTCTGCTAGCCCGCCTCCGCTGCGCGGCTTTCCGGTGACGGATCGCTGGGGCGAGGCTCAAGCTCGAGCCAGCGACAACTCGATGACGTGGAGCGGACGCGAGTCGATGCGCCGGGACGCGTGCACCAAACCCAATCCGAGTAGCCGCCCCGGAGCGGTTCGGCATACCGGCATCCTGCGCTGCAGAGCATCTGCGAGGGCGGGGGAGACGACTCGGTGAACGAGGCATTCATGCCTTATGATCGTTTTATTCTGCTGATGCGGCGAGCTACAATTTTGAGCCGGGTCATCTTGTTTTCGCGAACAAAACGGACGCTAAACCGTAGAAGGAGAGGCCGCTGATCAACGCTAATGAACACTAATCAGGACCCTTGATTAAAATGCAAACGCCAGACGATTCTGCTCGGTGAATCGAAAACCGACGTTAATTACGCGGCTGGGTGATCCGCCATCCGGCGGCAGACCAATCGGTGATGCTGCCGGCATTGGTGGCGCGGAAACCTTCGCTGACGAGCAGCCGCGTGGCGATGCCTGAGCGCGAGCCGGACGCGCAGTACAGGAGCAGCTCGCGGCCCGCGACCTGCGCGAGAAATGGCGACCATTGCGTGCGGCGACGCGTGAGATCGCTGAATGGCAGAAGCACAGCGGTTTCGACGACACCACGACTCCATTCGTTGGCCTCGCGGACATCGATGAGCACGGCTTCACCCGAACGAACGCGGGCCGCCACGTCGGTTGGCGTGGCAGAGGGCGTGGATTTGAAAAGTGCTTTGAACATTTGGAGAAGAGCCATGGATAGAAACGAGTTTTAGATGGTGGAGAAGAGGACGGCGGATTCCGGGACTAGGGCGGGGCTCTGACCAGGTCTCAGAGCCGGCCAGAACCCGGCGCCGCGAGATGTGCTCCGCGGTGGCACAGGTAGGTGGCGTGCTCGCCGCGCCACGGTTCGGGGCGCATTGGGCGCCCAATCCGTTGCGCGGCGAGCGCGCAACCTACGCGGATCCCGACGATCCTGGCCGAGGCACTCATGCGTTGACTTCGCAGCGTTCATCGACGGGCACGGCCGCCTTCGCGTGTTTGCCAGCGTGCGTCATATAGTAGATCAGCGGGACCGCGAGCGGGCTGATGAGCAGCGAGGCGATGGCACCAAAGAGCAGCGAGATCGCGAGGCCTTGGAAAATCGGATCAGCCAGGATCACGAGGCCGCCGACAATCACCGCAAGCGCCGTGAGCATCATAGGCCGAAAACGAACGGCGCCGGATTCAATACACGCGTCGCGAAGCGAACGTCCATGGCTCAGACGAAGCTCGATGAAATCCACGAGGATGATCGAGTTTCGAACGACGATGCCGGCTCCAGCCATGAAACCGATCATCGACGTTGCGGTGAAGAACGCGCCCATCGCCGCATGGGCGGGAAGAATGCCAACGAGGGAAAACGGGATGACCGTCATCACGATCAACGGCGTGGCGTAGTTTTTGAACCAGCCAACCATCAGCATGTAGATCAGGATCAGCACGGCGCCGAAGGCGAGACCGAGATCGCGGAAGACTTCGATCGTGACTTGCCACTCGCCGTCCCACTTCATCGCCGGCTCAAGGTCATCAAAGGGCATGGTGGCGTTGTAGATCTTGACGTCCGAGCGCGTGCCGCCGAAGTCGCGGCCGTTGAGCTGCGCGAGGGCCTTGTTCATCTTGAGAATCGCGTAGACGGGACTCTCGATTTCACCGGCCACGTCGCCGGTGACATAGGTCACGTTCTGCAGGTTCTTGTGATAAATGTTCCGCTCTCCGGTCGTACGCTCGACTGTCACGAGTTCGCGCAATGGGACGAGCGGTGCGGCGGGATTCATCTCGGATCGAACGGAGAGGGCCAGGAGATCCTCGGGCCGGGCGCGATAGGCGCGCGGCAGTTCCACCACGATATTCACGTCCTCACGATCAGTCGGCGAATGCAGCAACGTGACGGGCAGACCTTGCGTGGCCAGCTGGACGGTGCGGTTGATGGCAGCTTCCGTGATGCCGAGGAGCGCGGCCTTGGCGGTGTCGATGCGAAGGACGGTCTTGGGCTGCTCGTCCTCGACATACCAGTCGACATCAACGACGCCGGGCGTGGCTTTGAAAATCTCCCGGACCCGCGTCGCGAGCTTCAGGCGCGCGTCTTCGGAAGGACCATAGATTTCCGCCACGAGCGTCTGGAGCACGGGCGGACCGGGGGGAACCTCGGCGACGGCGACGACGGCGTGATATTTCGCAGCGATCGCAGTGAGGCGGGGACGGACGCGTTTGGCGATGTCGTGACTCAGGGCGTCGCGTTCGTGTTTCGGGAGGAGATTCACCTGAAGATCGGCGACGTTGCTGCCGCGGCGCATGAAGTAATGGCGGACCAGGCCGTTGAAATTAAAAGGCGACGCGGTGCCGGCATACACTTGATAATCGCGCACCTCGGGCTCCCTGCGAATCGCCGCGCCCATTTCACGCGCGACCCGCGTGGTCTGCTCGAGCGTGGTGCCCTCGGGCATGTTGAGGATCACTTGGAACTCCGACTTGTTGTCAAACGGCAGCATCTTCACCTTCACCGCGCCGATGCCGACGAGGCCCATCGAAATCACCGTGAGCGCGGCCACGATCGCGAGGAACGCCCAGCGCCAGGCGCGGTGATCCAGCAGCGGCCGCATGGCGCGCTGGTAGAGTCGCGTGAACCACGTTTCAGAAATTGTTTCCTCGGCGGCCTCCTCCTCTTCGGTGAACGGCGCATCGACAAACGCGGCCGCGTTTTGAAGGTTGGGACGGTTGTCCCCAACCGCCCGGGATTGTGTGCCAGCCGGCGAACGATCGTCCAACCCAAGGCTGTTAGCGACCGGGCCTTCGCGCGAGGCTACGGCGGGCGTGGCACCCGC
>DAITQE010000559.1:0-3354 GCA_036833235.1 Opitutus sp. | reverse complement strand
TAGGCCGCGAGCTTGCTCGCGCTTCAATCGCGCCAGCAAGCTGGCGGCCTACAAGAGGCGATTTCGAAACGAAATTTTTCGGCGAGCGAGAGCGAGCGGCTGCACGACCACTCGCTCACGCTCGTAGCTACGCGATGAGACTTGCTGAAAATGTCGTTGCGACGAACCCAGTGACGAAGCAATCCAGCTGGCTGTCGCGCTTCGGTGCCTCCGCCGCGCGACGATAAATTTTGATCCCCTCGTGAAAACCAAGATCGCTCCCGCCATCGTCGGTGCTTTCGTCATCGGTGCATTCGTGCTCGGGATTGTCGGACTGCTGGCGTTCGGCGGGGTCAGTTTTTTCTCCAAGCCGCAACGTTTCGTCGTTTATTTTAACGAATCGATTCACGGACTGGATCTTGGTTCCCCGGTGAAGTTGCGTGGCGTGCGCATCGGACGCGTCGTGGAGCTCACGGTGCGTTATGAGGCGGAAAAAAACCGCTCAGTCGTCGCCGTCGTGTGCGAGCTGAACCGAAACATGATGACCGACAACAAGGGTGTGCCGATCGACGTGTCGAATCGCGCAGAGCTGCAACAGCTCGTCGATCGCGGGTTGCGGGCGCAACTCGGCGTGCTCGGGCTCGCGACGGGATTGCTCTTTGTAGAACTCGATTTTGTCGATCCGATGGAGTACCCGGCGTCGACGCCGGTCGTTCAACCCCGCTATCTGGTGGTCCCGGCGATGCCATCTGCGCTTTTGGAATTTCAGGCGAATCTCACGGAGATTTTAAATGACGTTCAGAAAATCGATTTCGCCGGGATTTCGGCGGAGTTCAAAGGACTGCTGTTAGACACGCGCAAGAAGCTCAACGGGGTTGATCTCAAAGGCGCAGTCGCACAGTGGCAGCGAACCGGCGCGCAGATTGAGACGCTCGCAAGTTCGCCGCAGATCAAGGAAACGCTGACCAATCTGAACCTTGCCATCACTGATCTCCGCGGCGTCCTCGCGAATATCGACAAACAGGTTGGGCCAACGGGACAGGAGCTCGCGGCCACACTCGCGCAGGCGAAAACCTCGCTCGAGGCGTTCAGCGCCGCGGCGGCGGCAGCCCATCGGTTTATCGCGTCGCAAAGCAATCTCGGCGACGAGACCACACAGACACTGGAGCAACTGCGCGGGGCGGCCGAAGCGGTCCAACGGCTCGCGGATTTTATCGAACGCAATCCGCAGGCATTGATCTCGGGCAAGAAACACCGACCATGAGCTTAACCGTGAACGTGGGTCTTGACTGTTCAGGTCTAGACCTGAACGAAATGGAGGGACGACCTCCGTGTCGTCCGGGTTTTAATCAGAGGAGCGACGCATGAATACCATCAGGTCCACCCCAATTGGTGAGAGTCGATTCGCCGGGACCAATCGCCGGCTGGGGAGTGCTGCGCGGCTGTTGCTTTGGCTTGGGCTCGTCGCGCTATCGGGCTGTTCGCTCATGCCCGAAGTTCAACCGGATCCGACCCGATTTTATGTGCTCACAGCTACGGCGACGCCAGCTGCCGCATCCGCCTCGGTTGAAAGCCCGGCGCGCGTTTTGTTGCGGCCTATCGTCGTTCCGGAATTTCTGCGCGGGCGCGTCATGCAAGTTCGCATGTCCGAAAACGAGGTGAAGTACATCGACGAAGCACGTTGGGCGGAGCCGCTGGAAGCGGCGCTCAATCGGGTGTTGCGCGAAAATCTTTTGCAGCAACCGGGGCTGCACGTGGTGGCGCGGGCCAGCGATTCCCACGATTTCGAGGTGTTGCTCCAAGTGCGCCGCTGCGAAGGTATTTCTGCCGCGGGCGTGGCCCGGCTGTCGGCGCGGATCGAAATCTATTCTGGTGACATCGAATCGAAGCTAGTCGCGGCAGACGATTTTACGACGGACGTTCCAGGATGGGACGGGAAAGATTTCGCGCAGCTCGCGGGCAAACTAAGTGTCGCCGCGGCGACATTGACTGAGCGAATCTTTACACTTTTGCCTTCAAGAAAGTCCTGAGAATTGGATAAGGTAATTCCCCGATATGTGTTTGTCGCTTGCGCTCAGTCGCTTAGTGGCTGCGCGGCGGCATTGTAGCAGTGTGGCACAGATTTCGCTAATTCTGATGTAATGAACGCGCCTGAAAAGGGATTGTTCTCCGTGCTGAATTTCTCGCTTGTCCAGCAAGATGACGGCCGGCCGACGCAGCGAACGGCGACGTGCGGAACCTTCCTTCAAGTCGAGCGCGCGTTTGAGCTTGCGCGTGAGGAAGCGGTTCGCGAAGTGAGTCGACGGTTGGCTGCTCCGCAAGAGCCCGCGACGCTGATCGAGCTGCTCGATACCGAGTGGGGCTACGATGTTCGTCAGAACCTGCTGGTCGTCTCGCGATACTGGGTACACGACCGGACTCCGTCGGTGCTGACGCCGTAACGGCGTCGCGGCCGGCATCCTCGTTGGGCGGTAGGCCGCGAGCTTGCTCGCGCTTCAATCGCGCCAGCAAGCTGGCAGGCTACAAGATACGATTCCAAAACAAAAGACTTGGCGGATTGCGCCATCAAAACGATGGCATCCTCGCGCTTACTTCAGCGCGGCTGCGATTCGGACGAGCGCTTGCTCGACATTCGCGCGCGAATTGAACGCGCTGATCCGAACGTGGCCTTCGCCGCACTTGCCAAAACCAGCTCCAGGCGTGCAAACGACTTGAGCCTGGTTGAGCAAGAGATCGAAGAATTCCCACGAATCGCGTCCTACATTGACCCAGATGTACGGAGCGTTGTCTCCGCCGATGCAGCTGAAGCCGAGTTTCATGACCGCCTCACGAACGAGCGCTGCGTTTCCCAGATAGAAATCGGTGAGCGTCCGCGTCTGCTGCTGCCCGGCTTCGCTGTAGATTGCGGCCGCAGCCTTTTGGATTGGGTACGCGACGCCGTTGAATTTCGTCGTGTGTCGACGATTCCACAATGCATGCACCGAGTGTTCCTGGCCGGACGTGTCCCACGCTTTCAACGTCTTCGGGATGACGGTGAACGCACAGCGCGTCCCCGTGAATCCCGCAATCTTCGAGTAGCTGCGGAACTCGATAGCGACGTCGCGGGCGCCCTCGATTTCGTAAATGCTGTGCGGGATTTTCGGATCGCGAATGTACGATTCGTAGGCCGCGTCGAACAAGATGATGGCTTTGTTCTGTCGCGCATAGGCAACCCACGCGGCCAGTTGCTCGCGCGTGGCGACCGCGCCGGTCGGATTGTTGGGGAAGCACAGATAGATAAGATCGGTCGGCGAGCTTGGAATTGCGGGGACGTAGCCGTTCGCCGGCGTGCAGTCGAGGTACGTGATGCCGGCGTAGCGTCCATCGACGTTGGCG
>DAITQE010000558.1:0-3358 GCA_036833235.1 Opitutus sp. | reverse complement strand
CGAACGTTCGGCCGGGACCCCCTTCGCCGCCATTCAGGCGGGCGACGAGATCGCCGGTCTCCCCGAAATCGCCGACGACGCCGCGCCCTTCATTTCTCCCGCCCGCGATTACGCTTTGGAGGCCAACCGCACGTCATTCACGATCACGGCCCCGGGTCCGGGCATTGTCGTGTTGCAGGAGTCGTGGCTGGCTGACGACTTCCGCGCCACTCTCAACGGCCAACCGGTTCCGTATTTTCGCGTCAACCACGCGTTCAAGGGGATCGCGATTCCCGCCGCTAACACGTATCGCGTATCGTTCGCCTATTGGCCACGGGGTTTCGCGCTCACTCTTCTGCTCTCGGTTGGTGGAATGGCGGGTTTCATCCTGCTCGTGCTCGCAGTTGAGCGAACGCGTGGGCGTGACACGGCCAAATAACCGAACGAGGATTTCCCCGCGAATCACGCGGATGGCCACGAATAAATCCGATTTATCCGTCGAGCTATCTGCGTCCATTCGCGTGATTCGCGGGAGGTAAACGTGCGGCCCACCTGGGAGCCTGGAATCAGTCGATTCCGATGCCTGATTCCCACGGGCGATCAGGGTGTCTTGCTGGTTAAATAGAGAGGGCGACTACCGGATTTATCCCGCTCGACTGTCGTTTCAAGTGTGTCGTCGCTGGATTCATGCCTGCATAAGATTAGTAGTTCACCAGAGACGAGCCAGGCGACAGCCCGCCGACAATCTTGGGACTCCCGGAACGCGCGATGGATGCTCGGCGCGTTTGCGGTGCTTCTCAGTGTGAATTGGGGCTTCGCGATCGGCCGCTTCCAAGTAAACATTCCCGTCTGGGATCAATGGGACTTCTTCACGCCGTTGATCGAAGGAAAGGGATTATGGGCGCTCTTCAGCCAACAGCATGGCCCCCATCGTCAAGGGCTCGCCTTCGTGCTGTCCGCGTGTGTGATGAAAATCTCAGACTGGGACTCGCGTTGGGAAAGCGTCTGGATCGCCAGCCAGACTCTCGTCGCTGCGTGCCTGGCACTCCGTCTGAAACACCGGCTATTCGGAGCGCTGCGGTTACGTGATGCCTGGATCCCTCTCCTCGTCATGACACTGGGGCAATACCAGTCAGTCATCACCACTCCAAACGCGTCTCACAGCGTGTTTCCTTTGCTGCTGATTCTACTGTCGACGAATATCTGGATCAGTGGTTTCGCGGCTCGAGAGGCCGTGATCGGCATTTGCGCCGGCGCCCTCGCCTTTACGGGTTTCGGCATTTTCGGCGGAATCATGTTCACTCTTCTGCTCGCCCGCAACCTGGTTCAAAACCTCAGGCAACGCCGCTGGTCCAAGGCCGGTTGGACGGGAACCGGCCTGGCAATCGCAACCGGAGCCTGGCTGGCGTTTTTCCACGGCTACACGCTGCAACCCGCCGCGCCCAGGTTCCGTTTCCCGTGGGATCCACTCTCGGATTACCTGCAGTTCGTGACCCTCATGTTCGCCAATCCGGTTGGACTGTCGGGCGCGACGCCGGTGAATTTTGCCATCGGCGGCCTGTTGCTTCTGGCGGCTTGCGCCCTCGCAGTACACCTGGCCTGGCGGTGGCTTGCTCGTCGTGGGAGCGCCCCGACTGACGATGTGCTGTTCGCGCTCGTCGGCTCCGGCCTCTTGTTCAGTGTCGCCACGGCGTTCGGCCGAGTGCAGCTCGGTATCGAAGCGGGCATGACGTCACGATACCTGACGTTGCTCACGCCCATCTGGCTCGCATTCGGCTTTTGGGCAGAACGACAGCCAGGCTGGTTTCGCTCGGCCTCGATTACCATACTCTGGGCGCTTGCGCTGGCTCCCTACGTGGATCTCCGCAATCGCCCCCTCGCGGAATGGGCGGGTACCGCGGGACTCACTGACGTTCAGGTCAGAGACTTGAAACAGGGCACCGAAAGCAAGCTGCAGGCCGTCGCAACGTATTTATCTTCCAACGACGTTGAGCTGGCTCAGCGCGTCGCGGGAACGGCGCTTCATCCCTTCCCGCATGCAACTCATTTGACCCGCAAACTCGAGTGGCTTCGCTCCAATCACCTGTCGCTTTTTTCCACTGTTTCCTCTCCCGACTATCTGCCGTGGCTGTCGCCCGATACTGCGTCGTGGGAAAATGCGGATCTGGCAGAAGGTGATTATCAATGGATGCAAGCGGCGGTGAAACTGGTGACGCGCAGCCGCCATCCCGCATGGGTAAATTTTCGCCTGCTCGGTCACATTGCCGGCCTGCCACCGGATGCTCGACTGACCTTTAATCTGGACGGTCGAAGCGGTGTCATCCACGCCAACGACCAAGGAATCGTTTCGCTTCCCGTGGAGCGAGGGATTCAGACGATCCTCTTTCGCAGCGCCGACGGCACCCGAAAACCAGTCGGGGGCGATGATGCGCGGGATCTCTCATTTCAACTTTCCCGAGCGCAGATTTCGGCCGAGCCCGCGGGTCCAAGGTGGGTTGTCGATTCGTTGACCCATGAGTGGCGCCCAATGCGCCGCCTGCAGATTCTGAGCGGCGGCTACGAACGGGAAGCCGGCGATCTTCGATGGACCAACGCCATTCTCCGCCTGAGTGCGCAAACGACCTCGATCGCATTTCTCAACATCGCCATCGCGGACCGTTGCCAAAATTTGCGCGACGGACCTGTGGTACTCACCTGTCAGGGACGCGAATTCACCATCCAGCTCAAGCATCGCGCAGCTTCGTTTTCCTTGCCCATTCATTCCGCCGGAGCCGCAATTCTGGTTGAATTGAAAAATCCGGAGGGCGCTTGCAGCCCTTCGGACGATGGTATTTCAACCGATCGCCGGAAGCTGGCCCTGCGACTCTCATATTTGAGGTTGGACGACCGGCCGAGGTTTCAGGTCCTGGCAGAACCTTGAATATCGCTTTGTCGCATCGACAAACCTTCGCGACAACCCGTGTGATTGCCGCGCAACCACCCGCAAGTTCGAACAAATTCAACCCACAGATTCAACACTCATCCTCACGCTCTTCGGAACCGCCGGTCTTATCCTGCTACTGATTACTGCGGTCCGACCGCCGCGGACCGCACGCGCGCCAAGGCCGGCGACCGCTCAAGCCCGCTGAGTCAGCTCGGGTCGGCGAATCGGGTGTCGTAGCGATCGAGGCCGAACGGTGGCCGGTAAATGTGCTGCGGATTGTTAAACACAAGCGGCCGCGCTTCCATCAGTACACGACCGCGAACGAGATTATCGGTTGGGAACCACAGCCGCTTCACGTCGAAATAACAGGTGTTCAGCATGTCGTGCAGACAGCGGATGGTGGGAATCGACCAGTTACTCGGATCGGGCCGCTCTGGCTCAATGGTCCCGCCGAAA
>DAITQE010000557.1:0-3361 GCA_036833235.1 Opitutus sp. | reverse complement strand
GAGCTTGCTCGCGCTTCAATCGCGCCAGCAAGGTGCCGGCCTACAAGTTACCATTCCAAAACAAAGGCCCTTGATCAGCGAATCCTTCGCGTGCCCTTGCTCGTCATCCCGCCCACACCCCGCCATTGATGTCCAGCGTCGCGCCCGTGATGAAACCGTTCCACTCGCCCGCGAGGAACACCACCGCTCGCGCGACGTCCTCCGGTTCCCCCGCCCGCCGCAGCGGGATTTCCGCAATCGTCGCCTGCGCGTTTTCCGGCGTGGTGTGCGTGGCGTGGAAACTCGTTCCGAGGATCAGGCCCGGCGCCACCGCGTTCACCCGCACGCCGCTGGGCCCGAGTTCCGTCGCAAGCGCGCGGGTAAAGGTCAACACTGCGCCTTTCGCCGTGCTGTACGCCAGCGAGCCAGGATGCCCGCCTTTTCGACCGGCCAGCGACGAGAGATTTACGATGCTAGCTCCGCCGCGCTGAGCCGCCGCCCCAATCAGATGCGGCCCAGCCGCACGCGTCACCCGCCGCATGCTTCCGAGATTCAGCGCCATTACCTCGTCCCAAAACACATCATCGCCCTCCGCGAGAAATCGACGCCCAACGAGTGATCCCGCGTTGTTGATGAGGATGTCCAATCCGCCGAGAAATTCGGCCGCTTCCGTGACCAGCGCATCGCAGCCTTCGCTCGCGCGCAGATCCGCGCAGCCGTATCCACAACAACGGCCTGCCGCATTCGCCTCCGCCGCCAGCGTCTTCGCCGCATCGCCGCTCGAGTGATAGTGAACGAAAATCGCACACCCGGCGTCGAGCAATGCCCGCGCGATCGCCAGCCCGATACCTTGCGCCCCCGCCGTAATCAGCGCGCGCTTGCCCGCCAGACGCGACACATGGAGGGGTGGGTTCATAATCATCAATTGAGCACGCCAAGGCCGCAGGTCAACCCGACTCTCACGGAAAAAGGACGCGTCCCCGAGTTGTCGAGGAGCCGGAGCCCCGTACCACGGTCAGGCTGACCGCGCTACGTCGTGACGGTGTAGGGAGGCCCGTGCCGCTCTAAAACTCGCCACGACATCCCGGAGACGAACCCGCGAAGGCACGGCGGCAGCCGGATGCGTTCCTTCGACGATGTGCTCAAGACAAGCGTTTTTCTTGACATCTAAAAGTGGTCGGTTTTTTTCTGTCCACGAAAATGACCGCGCGTGCTGTTCCGCCACCCAAATTCGACTTCAGTGTCATCCGACGACTGCGTGAACAGCATGAGATGACGCTCTCCGATCTGTCACAGGCCTCGAAGGTATCGATTGGCGTCATCTCCAAGCTCGAGCGCAACCAGACCAGCGCCGAACTCGACACGATCTTTCGACTCGCGCGCGCCTTTGGGCTCAGTGCGACGGATTTGCTCGCGATGACCGAGTCCGCGCTCGCTCATCGCGTGAAGGAAACCAGCTACCGCTCCGGCCCGTTCACGTTTCGTCAGGTGCGTTTTGCGAATGTCGTCGGCCTGCTCGGCGAGGCGCCCGCCGGTGCGTCCGTGAAGCGGCCCGAAATTCATCACGACGATACGGAGGTCTGCTGGATTGTCGCCGGCCGCTTGCGCCTTGTGCTGCCTCACGAAACTTTTGAGCTCACGGAAGGCGTGAGCATTCAGTTCGACGCCATTCTCGAGCACACGTACGAAGCCCTGACCGACTGCCGTCTCATCATCCTCCACCTCCGAAAGGACAAACGCTACTGACAGAAGCCAGGAGCGAAGAGCTGAGAGCCCAGACGGAAAATCCATTTCGAACGCTGCCCCGCAAATATCCTGGAAGATACCAATCTCTAACCAAGACCGATGAGCCCACGGAAGACACAGAATACACGGAAAGCATCCGGCAAACATGTTTGGGACCGCTCCAAGGCGAGCGATCTGAATTCCGTGTCTTCCGTGTGTTCAGTGGGCAAACTCCGGTCCGATCTGCGCCCCTTCGCGTGATTCGCGGGCCGCTCTCATTTCTTTCCCATGCGCATCGACGAAACACTCCAACCCTCCGCCCTCACGGCCGATCTCGCGCGCTTCTGGACGTTGTCCGGCGATAAAATCGACCGGCTCGTCCGTGACTACGAATTGAAAAAGGGCTCACCGGTTTTCACCGTCGCCGGCCGCTACACCGCCCGCGGCTGGACCGAGTGGACCGAGGGCTTTCACTACGGCTCCGCTTTCCTGCAGTTCGACGCCACCAACGAGGGGCGTTACGCCGGCATCGCCGAGCAGCAGACCGTTTCCCGCATGGCGTCTCACGTCAGTCACGTCGGCGTGCACGATCACGGGTTCAATAACCTCAGCACCTACGGCAACTGGCTGCGCCTCCTGCGTGAAGGGCGGCTGGCCACCGACCCGGCGCGCATTGATTTTTGCGAGCTCGCGCTCAAGGTCTCCGGCGCCATTCAGGCCTCGCGCTGGTCAACCATCCACGGCGGCGGCGGCTACATCTATTCGTTCAACGGGCCGCATAGTTTGTTTGTCGATACGATTCGCAGTTGCCGCATCGTGCTCATCGCGCACGCCCTCCGGCACCGCCTCATGGGCGAAAACGACACGGTGATCAACCTGCTCGAGCGCGCGCTGCACCACGCCGAGGCGACCGCGAAATACTCCATCTATTACGGCACGGGTCGCGACAGCTACGACGAACGTGGCCGCACGGCCCACGAGAGCATCTTTAATCCGAACGACGGGCGCTACCGCTGTCCAAACTCGCAGCAGGGCTTCTCCGGCTTCACCACGTGGACGCGCGGGCTCGCCTGGGCGATGCTTGGGTTCGCCGAGGAATTGGAATTCCTTGCGGTGCTGAAGGACTCCGAGCTCACCGCCCTCGGCGGACGGGAACGCTGGCGCAAGCTGATGCTCGATGCCGCCACGGCGACCTGCGATTGGTACATCGCGAACACCGCGCTCGACGGAATCCCTTATTGGGACGGCGGCGCGCCCAATCTTCCCATGCTCGGCGACTGGCGCTCCCGACCCGCGGAGCCGTTCAATGACTACGAACCTGTCGACAGTTCCGCCGCCGCCATCGGAGCCCAGGGCCTCCTGCGGCTCGGTTGTGTGCTTGGCGTTGATACAGAAGGCAAACGTTACTGGCAGGCGGGGCTCACCGTGATGCGAACGCTCCTCGGCGACGCGTATCTCGCCGTCGCGACAGATCATCAAGGTCTCCTGCTGCACTCGGTCTATCACCGCCCCAATGGCTGGGACCACATTCCTGCGGGCCGCAAAGTGCCCTGCGGCGAGGCGAGCATGTGGGGCGATTATCACATTCGCGAAGCCGCGCTCTACCTGCAGCGCATCATCCGCGGCGAACCTTACCTCACCTTCTTCGGCTGCCTCT
>DAITQE010000556.1:0-3364 GCA_036833235.1 Opitutus sp. | reverse complement strand
GGTTCAGCGACGGTGCGCCGCCTTGCTGCAAACCGACACTCTCGTTGCACTGACGGTGGTCCCTCTTGGAACTGCAAATCTGGAGCGATACCATGGTTGTGTGTTATTCACTGGCTGCGGCGAGTTTTCCCTTATGGAGAAGAAAACGTAAACTTCAGCAAGCGGCGTTTTCACCCATGCCCTTCGAAGCGTGATTCGGCGTAAATTGGTTTCGATGAAGCTAAATCTAAAGTCGGAATCCCGCTTGAATCGCATCGCGCGCGAACATTTTGACGGTATCGAGCGAAAGTTCGGTCAAGTCTTGCCCGAGCATCTTGGCTGCTTTGCTGAGAATGTCGTGAGACACTGTGACAATCGCGCAACCGGACTCTTCGGCCTGAATTATATTTAGTACCTCGCGGACGCTC
Source organism: Opitutus sp. (assembly GCA_036833235.1). GTDB lineage: Bacteria > Verrucomicrobiota > Verrucomicrobiia > Opitutales > Opitutaceae > Opitutus. The sequence goes on along the minus strand of DAITQE010000556.1, from coordinate 2,957 downwards.
GCCCACAGCAATTCCGCCTTCGGCTGACCTTCAAGCAACTCACGACTGGCGCGCATGACTGGCATCGGATCGACGCCCGTGTCCGCGATACGTCCGGCAAAAACGGATACTACCGAAGCCACGTCAGGATTCAATGCCGCGGCGACATCGCGAACCTGGGCAAGGGTGAGCAGTGCCGTAATATTGAGCTGCACCTTTTCCGTGGCGAGCTCCCGAATAATTGGCAAAGCGGAGTCGCCTACCGAGTTCGTGATCGGGATCTTGACATAGACGTTCCTCCCCAGGCGGCGATCTTGAGGGCCTGCCGTTTCATCTCCTTGAAGTCGTCAGAAAAAACTTCCAAGGAGATCGGTTTGGCGGTGACGATTTGCAGGATGTCGCGCGCGAACGCCTCATAATCCTTGATGCCGGCCTTGTTCATCAAAGTCGGATTCGTGGTCAAACCTTTGATGTAGGGTTTGTCATAGAGATCGAGAATGCCGGCCTTGTCGGCTCCGTCGGCGTAGATTTGAATTTTGAGGTCAGTCAGTGATCGAATTCGGAGGGGCGGTTTTTTGAGGGGTACGAATGGGCGAAGACAACCCTGGTGGCCTTTGCGAAGGATTCGACGCTAAACTCCTGCGGAATGATCCGCGCGTCCCCAATAGTGGAAGTTAATGAGAGATCGTCCGCACACCACCGCATTACCCGTTCTCGAGCCGCGCCGATATTTTGTGCCGCCGCAGCGTTGACCGAGTAGGTACGCCTCACATCGTCCACAGGATTGCTTTTGAACTTTCGCAATTTGCTGAAGCGACCCGGGGCGCGTGAGGCGGCGCGGAATTTCACCTGGCTGGCCGCCGAAAAGGCGATGCGGCTAGTGCTCGGGATGGCCGTTGGATTGTGGTTGGCACGTTATCTCGGTCCGGTGCGGTTTGGCTTGCTTGGTTACTGCACGGCATTGGTGACGCTACTTGGGTTCCTGCCATTACTTGGGCTCGACGCGGTCGTAAAACGGGATCTTTTGCAGCGTTCCGGAGCGACTGCAGAGATTATGGCCAGTACGCTCGTACTAAGGCTCGTTGCAGGTGGGCTTGGGTACGGGTTGGTGGGACTGGTGGTACTTGGCGGATGGGGCATCCACGGTGAAGAGGCGCGTTTGGTCGCGATTTTGGGCCTGCTTTTGCTTCAGCCTGCTGTGCTAGCGCCGGATCTCTGGTTGCAGGCGCACCTACGCGCCCGGTGGTCGGTGACAGCGCAGTTGATCGCACTCACAGTTGGTTCAATTGCTCGGATTTGGCTGATTCTTTCAGAAGGGACGTTAGTGGAATTTGCGGTCGTTGTGGTGGTGGAGATGGCGTTGGGGTCGGCGGGGGTGTGGTGGGCGGTGCGACGGCTGGGCTTGCACATCAGGTTATCGGCCGCGCGGCTCGCAACAATGAAGGGGCTGATCGGCGAGGCTTGGCCGCTGATGTTCTCGAGCCTGGCAGTGATCGTTTATATGAAGATCGATGAAGTGATGCTTCGGCACATGGCAGGTCCGGCAGCAGTCGGGATCTATGCTGCGGCGGCAAAGCTGAGTGAAGTGTGGTATTTCCTGCCGATCGTCTTGGCGTCGAGCGTGCTCCCGGCATTGCTGAGGGCTCAAGCACAGGACCCGACTGCGTATCGCACCAGGCTACAGCAATACTTTGATCTCAGTGCAGGTGTGGCTTACGTGATATCCGTGCCGACCGCGCTCGCGGCGCCATGGTTGGTGAGAATAGCTTACGGCACGTCGTTTATCGATGCGGGACCGATTCTGGCGGTGCACATCTGGTCGAGCGTCTTCGTATTCCTTGGAGTCGCACGCGGGCAGTGGCTGGTAAACGAGGGTCTGCAGCGCTTCTATCTGGTTACAACCGCTGCCGGAGCCGTGGTGAATATCTTGCTTAATATTGTTGCGATACCGCGATGGGGTGGAGTGGGAGCGGCGTGGGCGACAGTGGCATCTTACGGGCTAGCGGCCTGGCTTGCGTCGTATTTTCATTCAGCAGTGCGCGCGATCGCGGCGATGCAAACGCGGGCGTTGTTGATTCCGGTATTTGGATGGCGTTATCTTCGACGTCGATGAATCTAGCGCCCGCCTTACGCCGTCCGCTCGTCCGCGCTCGCCGCGCAGTATACGAGGCGCTGGGTAGCGGTCGGTATTCGCGGATGGCACTGAACAACCTCGATCGCAAATTGGAGAGGCATCTGGATTTCGATGGCGGTGTGTTTGTCGAAGCCGGGGCGAACGACGGAATCGAGCAGAGTAACACCTACTATTTGGAAAAATTCCGTGGCTGGATCGGGCTGCTGATCGAGCCGGAGCCCACGCTTGCCGCGGCGTGCCAAAGAAATCGGCGCGCCCGTGTGGCGCAGGCGGCGCTTGTGGCGACAGAGCAACCCGGAGCGACGGTGGAATTACATTTCGCTGGACTGATGTCCACGTTGGACGGCGCGTTGGGCGGCGCGGAGGCGACGGTGCGGCACGTGCAGATAGGGCTGAAGGTACAGCCGGAGATTGCGGGCACGCGGCGCGTGCGCGTGCCAGCGCGGACACTATCGGCACTCCTTGATGAGGCGGGAATGGTGCGGCCTGTGGATTTGCTTAGTCTCGATGTTGAAGGCGCGGAGCCGGAGGCGCTGCGTGGGATTGACTACTCGCGACACGCTCCGCGGTTTATCTGCGTAGAGGTGCGGGATGACGCGGCGATCGCGGCAGTGCTGGAGCCTAGGTATAGGGTGGTCGAAGTGCTGAGTGATCTGAGCACGCACCGGGATCTGCTTTATTCGCTACGCTAAACGCCTGATTGAATCGATCCAGTCGGCTCTTTACCCACGCGCGCCCGAAGCATCTCGCACGTGGCACGTGTTCTGTCACGCATGCGGGAGATCGCGAGTGTTTGATCCATGCTTTGGCCGAGGGATTGGAAGGCCTCGTTCTGAACTTACGG
>DAITQE010000555.1:0-3369 GCA_036833235.1 Opitutus sp. | reverse complement strand
CTCAAGAATTTGCTGAAATGAAAATCTCTCCCGCACTTTTCGTCTGGATTCTCGCGCTCGTCGCGGGTCCTCTCCTGCGGGCAGCCGACACGCAAAAAACCACGCTCACCTGCGATCACATGGACATGTGGAGCGAAGGCGAAGAGACAAAGGCTATTTGCACCGGGAAGGTCACGCTCACCGGGACAGATCTTCAGATCGTCTGCGATCGATTAGAGTTAACAGCCACTCGGCTCGGGAAGGAGAAAGGATCAGTGCCGGATCTCGAAAAATTCCGCTATCTCCTCGCGACCGGACACGTGTCGATCACGCAAGGTTCACGCGAAGCGACATGCGGCCGCGCCGAAGTGCTGCCGCGGGAGGACAAAGTAGTGTTGACCGAAAACCCGGTGGTCGTTGACCACGCCATGGATTTCGTGACAGCGGGAGAACGCATCACCATGTTGCGCGGCCAGGAACGGGTTGAAGTGGAAAAGCCCCGGCTCACCGGCCCGGCGATCAAGGATCTCGGTTTCGATAAAAACAAATCTGCGGCTCCTGAAGCTCCTGACGAAGACGCAAAGAAAACCACTCCGGCCAAATGAGCTCTGTCGCAGTCACTCGTAAAATGGTTCCGGCAACATCAGTGCCCACGCCCGAAATCCGCACCGAAGGTCTGGCGAAAGTTTACGGCGAACGCCGCGTGGTGGATGGGGTGAGCGTTCGTTTCAGCGGTGGAGAAGTGGTCGGTCTGCTCGGGCCGAATGGGGCCGGAAAAACGACGACGTTCTACATGATCGTCGGACTGATTTCCGCGACCACCGGTCGGGTGTGTCTCGATGGCGCCGACCTCACCAAACTTCGGATGCACGAACGCGCGCGGCACGGCATCGGTTATCTGCCGCAAGAGCCATCGGTATTTCGGAAACTCACCGTCGCGGAAAACATTCTGGCGATCGTCGAGGCGATCGGAATTCCGCGCCGCGAGCGGGCCGCACGAGTTCAAGCGCAGCTGGCCGAACTCAACCTGCAGGATCTCGCAAAACAAAAAGCGTACACGCTTTCGGGCGGAGAACGCCGCCGGCTGGAAATCGCGCGCGCGCTCGTCACCCGACCGAAGTTCCTGCTGATGGATGAGCCGTTCGCCGCGATCGATCCCATTTCGGTGGCGGAGGTGCAGAAAATTATTCTCCAGCTCAGGTCCCGCGGTATAGGCGTGGTGATCACCGACCATAACGTTCGCGAAACGCTCCGGGTGGTCGATCGCGCTTACCTCATTCACAAAGGCCGCGTCCTCGCCGAAGGCACCGGCGAGTTTCTGATTCAAGACGACCAGGCGCGAAAGTTCTACCTTGGCGAAGATTTCAATATGTAGCGGAAGAAGCGAGTAGCGGGTAGTGAGTAGCGAGCATTCGAGCCGCCAAACCGTGGCAGCGGTAAGATCTTTTATTTTGGAATCTCAATTTGTAGGCTGCCAGCTTGCTGGCGCGATTGAAGCGCGAGCGAGCTCGCGGCCTACGGGGCGATGGATTGCGTTTGGCAACCGAAAGACCGGGTGGCATGCGAATGAAGCCAGCGGTTTTCTACTCGCTACCCGCTACGCGCTACTCACTACTTTCCCTCGTTCCCCATGCAAAAAGCCATTCACGGCATCACGGTCGCGCACTTCTACGAGACCTATCGCGCCAAGCTTAAGCTCGAACTGGTCATGGGCGAGCCGGGACTCCACCGGCTGATCCGCGAGGGTAGCATCAACCGGCCATCGCTTGCGCTGACTGGCTTTTTCAAATATTTCGCGAATAAACGTATTCAGGTTCTGGGCGCGGCAGAGATGACGTTTCTGAAAACCGTGCCCTCGGAGAAGCAGCTCGAAATCTTCACGGGAATGGTGAGGCAGCACATCCCATGTCTGGTGTTGACCCGCAATTTTCATCCGACGCCAGCAATGTTGAAAATCGCGGCTGACATGCGGCTGCCAATTATGCGCACTCCGATGATCACGATGAATTTCGTGAATCTCGCGACGCTGTGCATCGACAATGAGTTTGCCCCGGGCTCGACGGAACACGCCACCACCCTCGATGTCCGCGGCATCGGCGTGATGCTCCGCGGCACGAGCGGCGTCGGCAAAAGCGAATGCGCTCTCGCGCTGATCGAGCGCGGCCACTCGCTGGTGGCGGACGATCTTACCGTGATCCGCCTACTCGACGAACGCGAATTGATCGCCTCGTCGCGGCCGCTTAATCGCGGTTACATGGAGTGCCGCGGTATCGGCATTATCAATATCGCCGAGATGTTCGGCGTGAAATCCATCCGCCTCGACAAACGCATTGATCTGGTTGTTTCCCTGCAGGAATGGACGCCTGATGCGGTTGAAGAACGGACCGGGCTCGAGGAGAACTACTACGAAATTCTTGGGCAGCGGATACCACATGTTGAACTTTATGTCCGGCCGGGCCGCGACATGGCGCGGCTGGTGGAAGTGGCTGCGCTCACGCAAGCCCTCAAGAAAATGGGCCATGATCCGGCCAGAGATTTCAACGACCGCCTGATCGCATTCATGACGAAGCAAGGCAGCGAGCGCCCCACGACCATCAAACCCGTCGAGCGTGAAGACGGCGGCCGGCGCTAGCGGGCGTAATTCACACCCAACGAACAAAACCATTGGGCCACAGAGGACACGGAGCGCCGACACAGAGGTCAAAGAGAGAAATATCTCGATGCAAACCAGAGGCCTCGTCCTCAATCGGGATCAATCCGCATGAAGGCACACCACCATCTTGTGGCCTCCTGATCTTCGCTCCGTCTCCCTCTCTCGCGTTCTTCTCCTCTCCCGCTTCCTCTGTGTCGGCGCTCTGTGTCCTCTGTGATCCACGCCTTGGCTGATTTGGGTCTTAATTATTCGGGACAGGCGGTACGCCCGCGCCACGCCCATATTTTCGGGATGGCCCTCGTGCGCCTCAGTCCTCACGGTCGGCTTATGTCTTCCACTGCCGCCCGTGTTGATGGCCGCCGCGCTGATCAACTCCGCCCTGTCTCCTTCGAAGCGAACATTGCTCCCTATGCCACGGGATCTGTTCTGGTTTCGTTTGGCGCCACCCGGGTAATTTGCGCCGCGATGATTGAGCCGAAAGTACCGATGTGGATGCGCCAGCAGGGCGTAAAAGGCGGCTGGCTCACGGCCGAGTACTCGATGCTCCCCTACTCGACCTTGGAGCGGAAACAGCGCGATATTTCGAAAGGTAAGATCGATGGCCGCACCGTCGAGATTCAGCGCCTGATTGGTCGCTCCCTCCGAGCAGTGCTCGATCTGCAAAAGCTCGGCGAGAACACGTTGTGGATCGATTGCGACGTCCTGCAGGCCGACGGCGGCACGCGAACGGCCTCGAT
>DAITQE010000554.1:693-3374 GCA_036833235.1 Opitutus sp. | reverse complement strand
ACTGGGACCTGCGATTTACAGACGATGAAACCCACTCCCGGCTTCGGCTTCTGCAGATGGCCGTCGGGCGAGCGCGTGCCTTCGGGGAAAAGGATCAGTCCTTTGTTGGCTTTCAACGCACGCAACACACGCTTGAGCGCGGCGACGTCCTGGCCGCCGTCGCGATCGACGGGAATGACACCAACTGTATCAAGCCACCAGCTCGCAACGCCCGGCTTCCAGAGTGTTTTCCGGGCGAAAAAGCAAAGCTGCCTCGCGACCATGCTGCCCACGACGGGCGGGTCGATGAAGCTGGCGTGGTTTGCAGCAATCAAAAAAGCGCCGTCCACGGGAAGGTTTTCTTGTCCGATCACTTCGCCGCGAAACGCCATCCCATAAACAACCGTGGTCAAGTAATGAAAAAAGCCATACACCGGCTCCATCTCGACTTGAGGAAACGCCCGGCTCATGGCTCGATGGCGGGCTGACCCGAAAGTTTTCGGTCGATTGCGCCGGCCATCTGTTCGACGACTTGTTCCAGCGTCAGAAACGTGCTGTCGATCACCGTTGCGCCGCGGAGGCTCTCGGTCAGCCGCTGGCTGTCGAGCGTGTCGCGCTTGGCAACGTGATCCTGCAGGCCTTGCTGCTCGCGTCGTCGGGCGCGTTCATTCGGATCGGCAAAAAGGAAAAACCGCAGGTCCGCGTTGGGAAAAATTTTCGATCCGATGTCGCGGCCTTCCATCACGAGTCCGCGAAACGAATGCGTCCGTGCCGTTTCGACCTGGCTCCGCTGATAATCGAGCAGCGCTGTACGAACTTCGGGAATTGCCGCAAAGGTCGCGACACAGCTCGTGACGTCGTGGCTGCGAATCTCCGCGTCGGGTACCACGCGCCCGTTGATTTCCATTTCGGCGGAAAGTCCCGTGACGCGGGTGCCGAACGTCAACCCGGCAAGTGCGGACTTCACGCTCGCCAGATCGGTTGCGGATACACCGAGTCGTAAAAGCTCCGCGGTCAGCGCCCGGTAGAACGAACCCGTGTCAACGTGCAGCAAATTGAATCGCTCGCTGAGCGTTCGCGAACTCGAGGATTTCCCGGAGGCCGCGCCGCCGTCGATGGCAACAATGATGAAAGGGGAGGAAGCCATCAGGTTGCCAACGATTTTTGCCGCAGCGACTCCAGCAACTCAAAAAAGTGAGGGAATGTTTTCGCGCAGCACGCCGGATTGCGGATGGTAAGCCAGGAACGCCCGTCGCCGTGCAGATCGTGACAGCCAAGAATTCCGAAGCTCATGGCGAAGCGGTGATCGCCATAGGTCTCGATTGTCTCGCCGGAGCGGAGCGGTCTTGGATGAATTTCGAGCGAGTCTTCAGTCTCGATCACGTGTTGCCCAAGGCGCGTGAGTTCGCGTGCCATGCCCGCGACACGATCGGTCTCTTGCTTGCGCGTATGGGCGATGCCAGTGATGCGCGTCGGTCCATTAAGCAGAGGCGCTATAGCAGCCAGAGTAAGAAATGTGTCGGAGAACTTACTGAAGTCCGCTTCAATACCGTGCTTGTTGGATCCAGCCCGGATTTGGTGAGTCGGCTTGGAAGGGAGTTGGTTAAGTCCCGAGATCAGCTGGTGCTTTTGAAGCAGTTCCGAAAATCTAACGTCTCCCTGCATCGGAAGGTAGAAATGATAGTCGGTAATTTGGATTGTCCCGCCAACGACGATGGGGAGAACGATAAAATAGCTCGCGGCCGTGGCATCGCTTTCGATCTGAAACTGACCCGCTGGAAGGGAATAATGTCTACGAGGCGCCAGCCCTATTCTACCGAGTTCGCGATTGGTCGAGTACTCTCCATCGCCGAAGCGCCGCATCATGTTAAGCGTCATCTCCACAAAGGGCCAGCGCACGCCGCCGAGCAACGTCACCTCCACGGGATGTTCTGCGAGCGGGGCAACCATCAGCAACGCGGACAAAAGCTGGCTGCTTTCGGTCGCGTCGATCGCAACGGCGCCGCCGCGCAGACCGCGCGCGTGAATCTCCAGCGGGAAAAATCCTTCGTTCTCTGTGCACCGTACGTCTGCGCCGAGCGCACGCAAGGCATCGATCAATCCTTTCATCGGCCGCTTTCGCATCTGCGGCACGCCATCAAGCCGGTAAACTCCGCGGAGCGCTGCAGCGCATAGCGCAGTAAGAAAACGCGCGGCGGTTCCCGCCAATCCGACGAACAAGTCCACGGGCGTTGCGCTCCGAAATGCGTTGGCCTGACCGGAAACCGCGAGCGTCCGGGCGTCGGAGTCGGCGACAACTGTGAAACCTAATTTCCGCAGCGCCTCCGCCATCAGCTCTGTGTCTTCACTGAAGAGTGCGCCCGTGAGAGTGACCGGTGCGTCGCACAGGGCGGCGAGCAACAGCGCGCGATTCGTCAGACTCTTCGAGCCCGGCAGCAACACGTCACCGCGCACGGGACGCGTGAATGGCTGGATCGGCAGAAGGTCGGGCAAAGGCATGGAACGTGAAGCGTCGATAAAAGTGGCGCCGGCTTCCAGCCTGCATTTTCAGGGCATGGGTTACGGTGCAACAACACGCAGTCTGCTTCGGGCCGCAATTCCGGTGTGCGCGAATCGGTGCTCGTTACGAATGGTCCGGGGAGCGCACGCGTCCCGCGTGCAGATTCGAGCGTCTCGCACGAATCTTCCGAACCGCCCTCGGC
>DAITQE010000554.1:0-683 GCA_036833235.1 Opitutus sp. | reverse complement strand
CGCGGGACGCGTGCGCTCCCCGGACCATTTTACGTGTGCCCGCCGGACTTACACCGGCCGAATCTGCCGACGGTAATCGCGACCGCGCTCCAGCCTCGCCATCACGTCAGCATAGTCGCGATTGGCGAGGGCTGCTTTAAAACCATGTAGTTCGTTCTCAAATTCACCTAACACACGTAGGACTTCGTCACGATTTTGCTCCAGGATGGCTCGCCACAGCTGGGGATCGCTGCCCGCGATGCGAGTCGTGTCGCGCAGGCCGCCACCGGCGTGATTGCGCCAGGCGATATTTTTTGTCGCGAGAAACGAACACAACGTGGACGCGACGATCTGCGGAAGATGACTGATGTGCGCGACAATCTCGTCGTGCTCGTCAGGCGAAACTGTGACGGGTTCGCCGCCGAGATCATGCCAGAATCGGACAACGGTTTCCAACGCCGTCGGGTTGGTGGTCGCGAGCGGTGTAACGAAACACGTCCGGCTTTCAAAGAGACTCGCGCTACCGTGTTCCCATCCGGTCTTCTCGGATCCAGCCATCGGATGGGAGCCAACGAAATGCGCGCGGTTATCCAGCGCTGCGTGGCCGAGCCGGGTAATCTCGGCTTTGACGCTGCCGACGTCCGTCACGACTGCGTCGGCGTCGACGTGTGGAGCGATCTGGCGGACGAGCGGGACAATCTGAT
>DAITQE010000553.1:0-3374 GCA_036833235.1 Opitutus sp. | reverse complement strand
CTGCATCCAGCAAAGGGAAGATGCAGGCAAGATGCCCGCGCTACGATGGCCGACCACCACCGACAACTCACAGATGCGCCCCTCGGGAGTCTCCATCGCGCCTTTGGTGTGCGGCCCACCTCCTTCGCAGCGTTCGCTTATTGTAATTCAGCACCGGGCAACGCGGCGAGCACCTCGTCGATTCTCCAGCCATTGCCGCGCCATAACTGGACGATCCGTCCATCCGCACCGATCAAAGCCGTGCATAACGTGTGATCGAGCGTAACACCGTTGCGCTCGGTAAAAACCGCGAACGCCTTGGTGAGAGCGTCGATCTCGGTCTTATCACCCGTCGCGAACCGCCAGACCGCGGAATTCGCGCCGACCGCCGCGCCGTAAGCCTTGAGAATTTTGGGTCGGTCGAATTCCGGATCGAGCGTGATGCTCAATAGCCGTGCGCGTCCGGCAAGTTTGGGGTTGGCCAGAATCGCTTTCTGGAGTTGTCCGAAACGCAGCGCCATCGCGGGGCAATACTCCGGAACGGGACAACGCGAGAAAATGAACGTCACAATTGTGCGATGTCCGTCCAGCGCAGCGTTGGAGAATTTCTGGCCGTCTTGATCGAGCAGTGAGAAGGCCGGCACACGGTCGCCCTCGTGCAGCCGACTGCGAGCGACCGGCGCGTTGCTCGCGGGCTCGGTGGACCCGGCGCGGCTCACTACGGTAAAATCGGCTGCGCTCGACGCTGTTTCGCTCACGCGAAGATGAAAATGGACTCTGTCGCCAACGACGAGGGTCGCGGCTTCGGCGGGATTCGCGACTCTGAACCCCATTGTCATGCCCGGCATAAAACCGGGAATGTCTTCATGCGTGATGACGACGTGCCCCGCCTTGAGCGGCGCGCGGACGATGCCAGTTACATCGAAAACTTGCTCGGCGGCGAAACTACGAGGCACGGCCAGCGCGACTACCGCTGTGGTGATCAGGAGGAATGGGCGTAATTGCATGAGGTCACTATGCCGTGTCGCGGCCGACGGTGCCTTGATGCCCGTCAAGACCACGGCCCTTTTGCCGGTTGCGACAAAATCTCAGGTGACCTTGACCTGCGTCAAAGCGCCCCGAGCGCTTCGGCGCTATTCTCGACGCATCCTTATGAAATCCACCTCGCCTGTTATCTTCGGAATTGCTGCGCTCGCCGCGCTCACGTTGAGCGGCTGCGGCCAAGGCCAGAAATCCACGGACGCCACGACGCAATCCGCGGCGGCGGTCGCGCCCGCCGCCGCCAAACCGGCTACCGGTCGCGCGATCGCCATCACGGCGAACGACACGATGAAATTCAACATCGTCGAAATTCGTGCCAAGCCCGGTGAAGCACTCGCCGTGACATTGACCAACGTTGGTACGGTGCCGAAATTTTCCATGGGTCACAACTGGGTGTTGCTGAAAGAAGGCACTGACCTGAACGCGTTCGCCGCCGACTCCGCGACGGCTGCAACCACGGAATACATTCCCGCTTCCTTCAAAAACCGCGTGCTAGCGTCGACCAAGCTACTCGGGCCGAAGGAATCCGCGACGGCTCTCTTCTATGCGCCGACGAAGCCTGGCCACTATCCATTCCTTTGCGCCTTCCCCGGCCACATGCAGGTCGGGATGAAGGGCGAACTCATCGTCGAGTAACCCGCGAAAAACTCCGTATCATGAAATCACTACGCCACTACCTCGCGCTCGCGGCCATCGTCGCACTGATCGCTCTCACCGGCTGCAATCCTCCCGGCAAAACGGATTCCGCTTCATCTGGCAAATCCGCCAATGCCAGCTCGGCAGCCGCGCGCACCTGGGTCGCGCCGGGCGACAAAGACGAATATTATCTCTTCTATTCCGGCGGACATTCCGGCCAGGTCTTCGTCGCCGGCCTGCCTTCCATGCGTCACATCACCACGATCCCGGTTTTCGGACGGTATCCGGGAACCGGCTATGGTTTCGACGAAGAATCGAAAGCGATGCTCGGCGATTACACGTGGGGCGATGTGCATCACCCTGGATTGTCGAAAACCAACGGCCTTTACGACGGTCGCTGGCTGTTCGTGAACGACAACGCGAACAACCGCATCGCCCGCATCGATCTGCGCGACTTCAAGACGAAGCAGATTCTCGGGCCGATTCCCAATTCAATGGGCAATCACGGCTCGTCGTTTGTCACGGACAATACGGAATACGTGCTCGTCGCCACGCGGTTTTCCGTGCCGCTGCCAAAAGGCCGCTACGCCGATCCCGCCGACTATGAAAAAGAATTCAATGGCGCGGTGAGCGGCATTCGCATCGACCCGAAGTCCGGCGCGATGAGTGTTGGGTGGCAGATTCTCACGCCGCCTTTCGATTGGGATCTTGGCTCGACCGGTAAAGGACCCAGCAGCGGCTGGGCATTTTGGACTTCGTACAACACCGAGATGGCGCACGACCAACTCGAGGCGAATTCAAGCCAGAAGGACCGTGACTTTGCCGCCATCGTCAACTGGCGGGCCGCGGAAGCCGCGGTGAAAGCAGGGCGCGCCACAATGCTCGACGGCGTGCCGATGCTCGACCCAGCGAAGGTGCCGGGTGTGCTTTATTACCTCCCTGTGCCGAAATCTCCGCACGGCATTGATACCGATCCGTCGGGTCGCTGGATCGTCGCGGCCGGCAAGTTGCAGCCGGTCGCGTCGGTGTTCGATTTCACCAAGATCCAAGCTGCGATCGAGAAGAAGGACTTCGAAGGCGAATTCCGGGGCGTGCCGGTGATCCGCCACGATGCTGTGATCGAAGGCGAAGTGCCCGTCGGGCTCGGCCCGCTGCATACGCAGTATGATGGCAAGGGCAACGCCTACACATCGCTTTACATCGAATCGGCGGTCGCGAAGTGGAAAATGCCACCCTGGACCGCGGAAGAGCGCGCCGACTTGAACAAGGTCATTTTGGATAAAATCTCCGTGCACTACAATATTGGCCATTTGGTGATTGGCGGCAGCGACACGACGAAGCCTTACGGGAAGTATCTGGTCGCGATGAACAAAATGTCGAAGGGGCGGCATATTTCGGTCGGGCCGTCGCAGCCGGAGGACAGCCAACTCATCGATATCACCGGTTCGAAAATGGAAATGATCTACGAGACCTTCACCGAGCCCGAACCGCATTTCGCGCAGATCCTCAAAGCCGACGCGATCCACCCGATTGAAGTGTATCCGAAGGACGAGAACACGGATCCGAACGCCGTCTGGGACGCGAAGGACACCGGCGTCACACGCAACGGCAACGTGGTTGAGGTAAAAATGATCGCGATCCGCAGTCATTTCACTCCCGACAGGATCGATGCGAACGAAGGCGACGAGGTCGTCATCCACGTCACCAATGTCGAGCAG
>DAITQE010000552.1:0-3378 GCA_036833235.1 Opitutus sp. | reverse complement strand
TGCCACTCCAGAAAACTGCGCGAGAAGTTCGGCTAACACCGCGGGCGGTCCGGCGCGATGGCGGTCGTAGAGTTCAGCGAAGCCGGTGAACCGCTCGATGTTTTCCGAAAAATCCCCGGCCGCGATCGTCACGGGTGAAAGCGCTCGTTCAATCGAGTTGGGCGCGACTCCGGGCCACCTGCTCGGAACGCAGCGGAAGGTAGATGGCTTCGTTCCGGATCACTTGCTGGCCTTCCCGGCTCAGGATGAAACGGATGAATTCGTCGAGCAGCGGATTGAGCGGTTTGCCTGGTGCCTTGTTGACGTTGATGTAAACCAGCCGGCTCAACGGATAGGTTGCTCGTGCCACCTCCTCGTAGCTGGGCGCGATGAACCGGCCGCTGTTATCCGGTGACAAGGCAAGGAGCCGGACACCATCGCCGACAAACGCGAGGCCGGCATAGCCGATGGCATAGCGATCCTCGGATACGTGCGGCGAGACGGGAAACACCGTGTCGACAAAATTGATATCGCTGCGCCATTCGCCCCGCTGGGTGTCGGTGCTCAGCACCCGCTGCCGGACGAACTCCTCGAAACCGTTCCAGGGCTTTACGCCCCATACGTGGATGGGTTTGTCCGCCCATTCGCCGGTGAGGCCGAGTTGACCCCAGGTTGTGATCGGAGCGCCGCCGCGGAGGTGGGTGCTGGAGAGGATGGCGTCAAGTTGGGCAAAGGTTAGTTGTTTGAGCGGATTATCCTGGTGAACGAAAAACACGACCGAATCGAGAAACCCGAAGTGCCGGTAGGTGCCACCCGAGATCGGGATAGTCAGTGGTGCGTAGCCGAATTTTTTTTGAAATCCAGAAATGTCGGTCGGTTTCAGTTCGCGCGAGACGGTGACAAAATCGAGGTCGCCCTTGATCAGTTCCAGTGCGCCGAGGCTGCCGGCATAGGGCGGTGGTACGTCGATGACGGCCTTCGGATAATATTTATGAAAGGCCGTCACCCACTGCTTGGTGAGAACGGCCATCACGTCCGACGCGGCGCCCTTGAGGTGTCCGGATAGTTCTGTTTTTTGCCGCGGAGTGAAGGACGGCAGCGCAGCATCGAGCGTGGGCTGCAGTAATTCCGGATCGGGCAGGGTGCGGCCTTGTTCTTTCCAGAGCTCGGATTGAGCCGGCGTGGGTTTAGTGGGCAGTGGACGGGCACCGAGCGGCGCCAGCAGGCAGGGCAAGGCGACGCCGAGGAGACTGTAGCGCAGATTTCGGAGGCAAAAAACGGTTGTCGAGGGCATGGGGAGGATTGCTTTCTTTTGGGACAACTGAGTCGGGGGATATGCGTAGCGCATCCCGCGCGACTATGCGTGCGTCAGCTTAATCCAACATTAATTCTATCCTAAGAAAAATTCAGTTGGCGTGGAGCAGTCCATGACCTGCCCGCCGGCCTATGCCAGATCAATGGCACACGGCCTTGGCAACAGCAGGGCGGATGTGGTTCTCCCCGTGTGTGCTCAACCCCTTCGACAAACCTCGATGGCTCGAGAGAGCCTGTGCGATGCCCTTCTCGACAAGATGAATGATATAAGGGCCGGTGGCCTGGGTGAGCCCGATCGTAGAGGTCCGCCCCACCAAAGCAGGCATGTTCGGTACCGCGTAATGGATTACCTCATGTTGCCGATACACGGGATCGTCGTGGGAAGTGGGACGCACGGTTTCGATACAGCCGCCCTGATCAATCGCGATGTCGACGATGACACTGCCCGGTCGCATTTTCTCGACCATCCGGGCTGTGACCACCGTTGGAGCGCGGGTTGCGGGAATCAGCACCGCTCCGATCAAAAGGTCGGAGTCTGCGACGCTCTGCTCGAGATTGGCGGGATTTGACATGAGTGTCACCACCCGGCCGCGATATTCTTTATCGATTGCTTCCAGCTTGCAGCCATCAAGGTCGAGGACTGTCACTCGCGCTCCCATGCCGGCCGCCATTTGGACCGCGTGGGCGCCCGAGTTGCCGGCGCCCACAACCACCACATGGCCCGGAAGAGTGCCGGGTACGCCGCCAAGGAGGACGCCGGAGCCGCCGTGCTGCGATTGAAGAAAATAGGCTCCGACCTGAATAGCCAGGCGACCGGCAATCTGCGACATCGGCTTAAGCAGCGGAAAATTTCCGTCATTCGACTCGACGCTCTCATAGGCAATCGCGGTCATCTGCTTATTGACGAGGATTTCGAAGAGATCGTGATCCGCGGCGAGGTGAAGGTAGGCGAACAGAGCCTGGCGCTCTCGCATCAGCGTATATTCTGCGCGCAAGGGTTCTTTAACCTTCACCACCAGGTCGGCCTCAGCCCAAACCTCGCTGGCTGAAGCGAGGATTGCTCCCGCCGCACCGTATTCCGTGTCGGTGAAGCCGGCACGGGCGCCGGCCGATCGTTCTACTATCACTCTCGCTCCAAGAGCGACGCAGCGACGACACAGGTCTGGCGTCATCGAAACGCGAGTCTCTCCGACCTTAATTTCCTTTGGGATTCCAATGGTCATATTCAGTGTCTCCGTAGTGTGGGATGATTCCGATTGAGGAAGGTCATGGGTGCGTGTTGACGGAGACTTTAAAGTCCTAGCGCCGGCACGAAACATCGGTCGGTCTTGGAAATTCCGCCGTTCTCAACCTCTCCGATCCAAGGCCCAGTGAACCACTGGCGCACCGCGTGGCCCTCGTCGTCGCGAAAGTGGCGATGCCGAAATTCGTTGGTCGCCGTCGAGTAAACATAATCGTCCGCCCAAACCGATCCGTGGATTGCGCAATCGCGGACCGCGTCGACGATAAATTGCGCCTCGTCCGTGGTGGTGGTCGGATGAACCGACAAGCGGACCCAACCCGGTTTTTCCGAGAGGTCGCCGTGATCGATCATGTCCGTGATGCGATGGGAGCGGCTCGGATCGACGTGCAGGAGATAGTGACCATAGGTGCCGGCGCAGGAGCACCCGCCGCGCGATTGAACGCCAAAACGGTCATTCAGAAGCCGAACCATCAGGTTGTAGTGAACGCTCTCGAGGTAGAACGAAAAAATGGAGAGGCGATCCGCGACCTTTTCAGCCAGCAGATGCAATCCGGGCACGCCTTGCAGCCCGTCGAACAGGATGGTGTTCAGTTCGTTTTCGCGCTCGTGCATGCGGGCCGTCCCCATCGCGTTCTTCAATTCAACCGCAAGAGCCGCTTTAATCGCCTGGAGAAAGCCCGGAGTGCCGCCGTCCTCGCGGGCCTCGATGTTTTCAAAAAAGCTGTGCTCCTGCCAGGGGTTGGTCCAGGCGACCGTGCCTCCGCCCGGTTGATCCGGCACCCGGTTTTTGTAGAGAGCGCTGTCAAATATCAGGACGCCGGAAGAGCCGGGCCCGCCGAGGA
>DAITQE010000551.1:0-3381 GCA_036833235.1 Opitutus sp. | reverse complement strand
GGACAGACCGTGTGAAAACACAGCGATTCCTGGATTGCATTGTAGGTTGCGCGCTCGCCGCGCAACGAGTCCGCGACGCGGACGTAGCGCGGCGAGCGCGCTACCTACATCAGCGGCTGCAACTCTGGTACAAATGTAGGCGGGGTGAGGGCACCCCGCCCACAAAATCCACCAGACTCCCGAGGAGAAAACGAAACCAGCAAACAGAGCAGGACGGCACGACCGACGTTGTGCACGCGTATTACGGCACCGGCCTGCGGTTTTACGGTCGGATGCATCATGAAATCTCTGTCATCAATCGCGTTGTGCGGGGTGGTGTTGATCCTCGTTGGCTGCTCCTCGGCGTACTATGGGGCGATGGAGAAAATCGGGTTCGCCAAGCGTGAGATCCTCGTCGATCGCGTGGAGAAAACCCGCGATGCCCAAAATGAAGCGAAGGTGCAATTCGCCAGCGCGCTCGATCATTTCCTGGCGGTGACGAAAGCCGATGGCGGCGAACTCCAGAAAAAATACGATGACCTCAACCGCGAATTCACGCGGAGCGAAGCACGGGCCAAGGACGTCCGCGATCGCATTGCTGCGGTCGAAGATGTGGCCGAGGCGTTGTTCCGCGAATGGAAGCAGGAGTTGAAACAGTACTCCAACGCCTCGCTGCGCCGCGAAAGCGAACGCGAACTCGATCTCACGCGCCGACGCTACGACGAGTTGATGCGAGTCATGCGACGCGCCGCCGATCGCATGGACCCGGTGCTCGCGACGTTTCGCGATCAGGTCCTATTTCTTAAACATAATCTAAACGCCCGCGCGCTGGCGTCGCTGTCCACCACCAACCAAGAACTGGAAGCAGATATTTCGCGGCTGGTGGCGGATATGGAAACGTCGATCCGTGAAGCCGAGGATTTCATCAAGACGATGCATTCCGCACCTGAAGCGAAATGATGGCATGAACGATCGTTGGAATGGCCGCTACGGCTTGGGCGGTGCGAATTCGACCGCTTCAAAACCTCGAAGGTATTGCCCCAAAAAGGCGCAAAAATTACGTTGGCTTCGGCTCTGCTCTCCCGTGCGCTCATAGGCGCGATGGAGACACCCTGCGTAACACTCCGGCAGTTTCCATAACAGTGTGACCGTTTTCACTTGGAGGTAGGGGCCGATTTCCGAGCGGCCCGCTCGGAGGTCCCACGGCCATTCGTTCTGTCCGAATTGGCGGCTGGTTTTTCGGCGAATCCTCGGATGCAGAATCGCGTCACTGCGGTTATGCCCCATCCCTTGTGCGTCTGCTGTTGCACGCTTTCTCCTTCTTGAAACTTCGACCCTCCCTCGCCATCGCCATGCTCACGAAAACTCTCCGTCTCTCCGCGGCCGCGCTTTGCGCCGTCACCTTGCTCGCCACATCCGCGTCCGCCCACATCGGGCAGCGGTTCCCTTCGGAAAAGAAAATCGTCATCGATCCAGTGACGGGAACGCCGTTGACGTTTCTGACCAGCACGCCCGCCGGTGATTCGAAGATTTACCAGACGCATCATCAGTGGACTTCCGACGGCAAGTGGCTCGTCTTTCGCTCCAATCGCGTTCGCGGTCAGGCGATGGCCGTGAACGAGGAAACGGGCGATATCGTTCAAGTGACCGAGGGCGGGTACAGCGGGATGCTCTGCCTCGCCGAGCATTCGATGAACCTGTATTTCCTGCGCAACCCCGGCTTGCTGTTGGCGAACGCCTCAGGCGCACCCGCCACTGGCGGCGCCACCGTGCCGGCGCCCGGAGCAACGCCCCAAACGAACCGTCGCCGTGATGGCGCACCACGCGGCCCTTCGCAAATCATTCGGGTCGACTTAGGCAAACTATTTGCCGACAGCGCGGCGGGAAAAGTACAAGCGGCGACCGAGTACGAACACCTCTGCGGCGTGGTGCCGGAGGAGATGGGCGCGGTCGGAGATGTCGCGCTCGATCCGACCGAGGACTTCGTTTACTTCCGCGTTGGCAGCAAAGAAGAAGCCGCGAAACACCTCGCACCTGGGACCAAAATTGAACCGGCTTTCGGCCCGCGACACATGGGCGCCGGCCCAACCGGCCTCGCCAGTATGAATCTGAAAACCGGCGAAGTTAAGTTCATCGTCGCGGTGCCATTTCAAATCGGCCACGTGCAAACAAATCCGTGGGTGCCCGGCGAAATCGTTTTCTGCTGGGAAACCGGCGGCAAGTCCCCGCAACGCACATGGACAGTTCTGGCTGATGGCACGGGTTTGCGTCCGCTTTACCCGGAGCCGGCTTACGATTGGGTCACGCATGAAGCGGTCATCAGCAAGGACGAGGTTGCGATTGCCATCATGGGCCATCGCAAAGTCGGCGTGAACGACGAGTGGGGCATCGCCGGCACGCGCGAACATGCGACCGGTCTCGGTATTGTAAATCTACGCACGCGCGAGATGCGCATCGTCGGGCAGACTGCGAGCGGCAGCGGATTATGGCATGTCAACGGCTCGTCGGACGGACGCTGGGCCGTGGGCGACGATTTCTCCCGCAGCCTGTATTTGATCGATCGACACACCAGCGAAATGCTCATGCTCACGACGGGCCACAAAACGACCGCCGCCGATCATCTGCATCCGACGTTCAACGCTGACGGCACGAAGATCGAAATTCAGTCGGCCATGCTTTCCGCGGACAATCGCTCGATGAACATCTGCCTCGTGCCGGTGCCGAAAACGTGGCTCGCGCGAACCTACAGCGACAAAGCTCCGCAGTAGCGAACTTGGCTGCAGGTTGTAGGGTGGCAACCGCAAAGCACGTTTTGCTCTGGTGAAAAGAAACCGGTTTCGTTGTAGCCGGGGTTGGTGCCCCGGCTTGCCCACCGAAGGCTCGGCAAAGGTGAGGCCGGCCTCAGCGAGGCCAGCTACAATTGAACCTCTGCGTGCCCCGCGCGGTCCGCAATCGGACCTGTTTCTTAGCGTCGGCCCCCGGCAAAAAGCGTTTTGCTCCGAACAGGAAAAGACATGGAGGGACCGGTGCCGTCCGGTCCGTTCGGTTGATAAATCAGACCTGTGCTTTCCCAGTCGAACCGGACGACACGGAGGTCGTCCCTCCATTGCAACCTGCTGTTTCCCAGCCGCTCCATATCCACGGGAATGCAAATTCAGGGCATCGACACCGGCGGGTGGGCCAGAGCCCACCCGCTCGAGCTGGACTTACTCTGGCCAAGGACCGCGGCTGCGATCTCTGGAGTTGGTGACGCGCATCGCCGATGCGAAAGCTCTGAGCAACGGCCCGTCGGCTTCAGCCGACACTCGGGTTCGCTGACCATGGTCTTTTGTTTTGGAGTCGTAACGTGTAGGCCGCCAGCTTGCTGGCGCGATTGAAGCGCGAGCAAGCTCGCAGCCTACG
>DAITQE010000550.1:0-3391 GCA_036833235.1 Opitutus sp. | reverse complement strand
TCCGTTACGTGGTAGGCCGCGAGCTTGCTCGCGCTTCAATCGCGCCAGCAAGCTGCCAGCCTACAAGCTACGATTCCAAAAACAAAAGACCTTGCGCCGAAGTGCGGGGCGCATCTGTGAGTTGTCGGTGGCGGTCGGCCATCGTAGCGCGGGCATCTTGCCTGCATCTTCCCTTTGCTGGATGCAGGCTGGAAGCCCGCGCTACTATTCACCGACAACTCGCAGATGCGCCCAAGTGCGGGCTTCACGCAACAAACGTTGCTAACGTGGCGTCGTTTCGACTGCCTCTGCTGAGCCATGAAACTCCTTGTTGCCATGTTGGCGGGCGTTCTCCTGCTCAGTGCCTGCTCGAGCATTCACACGCAACGCGATCCCAAGATCGATCTCGACCACTACGCCCATTTCTTCGTCGAGCATCAATTGAATGATGACCGTCACATCGACGAGGCCATTGTCGCCGAATTGAAGGCGCTGGGTCGCGACGCGGCTGCCGGGCCGTTGACCATGATGCCGCAAAGTGCGGACGCCATCGTCACCTATCAAGACGAATGGGCGTGGGACTTCAAATCCTACATGATCCAGCTGAATATTCAGATCCGCGACTCACGGCGGGAACGCATCGTCGCAACCGGGAACTATCAACAACCATCGATGTTCACGAAAAAACCCGAACAGGTCGTTCGAGCAATTTTAACCCCACTTTTCAGGCACCACTAACGCGACTTCGCGGCATTTATGCATCGGGCCTCGACACGATCCGCGAAACTCGCAACTTGAAAGAACCCCCTTAGATTAAGATTACCCTGAATGAAAAAGCTGCCTCTTTGCACGCTCATGAGTGGCGCCATGTTCGCCATCGGGGGAACGTGCGCGCTGCTTCGACTGGCTCCGCGCCCCGAGCCGTTTCCTTTGTTCTTTCCGCTGATGTGGGATCTCATCATGGTCGGGATCGGCGTCGGCATCATCTTACGTTGTGATTGCGCCCGACGCGCCGGCGTTGTTTGGGGTATCTTCTGCATCCTTGCTTCGCTCGGCGTCGGCGCGGCCGCCTTCGACTGGCTTCTGCCCCAACAGGCAGAACCCATGGGCATGCAGCGGCTCATTTTCATGTTTGTATCGGTCGCGTTCGGTTTGGTTTTTGGGATCTGGCAACTGTTCGCACTCAACAGCCCATCTGTGCGTGCATGGACGGAGCCCGAGCGCCACACGCAGCACCATTCGCACTCGCAGCCGCACCACAGCTGAACGGGCGGAACCGCGATCGGTCGTCGCGGAGAATTTCGCGGCCTAGCCGGAGGAAAAGTTGCGTGCGATTCAGCTGATAGCCTTCGCTTACCATAAGCGAAACTTCGCTGGAGAAGTCATGTTGAAGCTCTATTCTCCAAAATATGCCAACATGGGACACCACCCAATACCTCAAATTCGCCGAGGAACGCACGCAACCTTCGATCGATCTCGCGGCACGAATTCAAATTGCGAACCCCAAACGCGTTGTCGATCTCGGCTGCGGTCCCGGCAATAGCACGGCGGTGGTCGCGCGCCGCTGGCCGACGGCCGAACTGCTGGGCATCGACAATTCTACGGAGATGATTGCCGCAGCAAAAAAGGATTTTCCCCAACATGTCTGGCAACTCGGCGACATCGGCTCTTGGAGTCCGCTCCATCGATTTGATGTCGTTTTCTCCAACGCCGCGTTGCAGTGGTTGCCGAATCACCGTCACGCAATCCCGCGCCTCTTTTCTCACGTCGCCGCCGGTGGAGCGTTTGCCTTTCAAGTACCGGCTAATTTCGATGCGGCGCCGCATCGCCTTATTCGCGAGCTCGGCACATCGACGGCGTGGTGCGACGCATTCTCGGCGTCCGTCCGCGAATGGCATGCGGAGGAACCTTCTTTCTACTATGACGTTCTCGCGCCCCTCTCTTCTCGCGTTGATCTCTGGGTGACCGAATACGTCCACGTCCTGCCAGGACCGGAAGCGATTGTGGACTGGTATCGCGGCACGGGCCTGCGCCCCTGGCTCGATCTTCTTTCGACCGAAGAACTTCGCTCCCGCTTTCTGGCCGATTACTTGGCAGGTATCGCAAGCGCCTATCCGCGCCAGCCTGACGGACGAGTCCTCTTCCCGTTCCGCCGGCTCTTCGTAATTGCCTACCTGTAGTGTCACGACAAACGTTTGCATCAAACATCACCCACCAGCCACCGGCGCGTCGGGCTAATCGGGCGTTACCGATGACTGGCAATCAGCTCCCAATACCGCCCAAATATCAAGTAGCGGGTATGCGCTCCCAAACTAACAACAAAGAGGCCGCCATCCTGCAAAACCTCGGATCGGGTGCTTACTCAGCCGTTATCAAAAAACCTCGGCGGTGGCAGCATAGGTCGTTTCGAGCTGTACGATCTTACCTGCCAGCGGATCGAGCACAAAACGCGTGAACAACATCTCGATTGCGCGGGAAGGAATTAGTCCCTTTCCGCACTTTTGTTTGCCTCTGGGACAGGACGCTATTCGGTAAGCAAACGTTCGGCCCATGCCGTGTCCGAAACTGAATTAATAGTACCGTTGATTCACTCTTAACCGCGATATCCAAATCAATAGCCGAGTGACCTCCGAAGTAGCTGGAGTAAAGCTAATCGAGAAAATCGAGTAAGCCCCAGCGTTCTCTATCATCCCGGCGTTCCGTATCATGTTTGCTGTCACACCCGATCTTCTTCCCGCCACGATTGTCGCCAAGCTAAACGAAGCCCAACTGCAGGCATTGCTCGAAGCACCACGCGATAAACGCCTGCTCGTGCTCGCGGCTGCCCTCAACATCTCGGAAGCCGCCGCATTATCACTCCTCGCCTCAGCTACCGGCCTGACAATCGCCACGAATCTCGAGGCCGACCCCGACGCCCGTGGCCTCCTGCCCGCTCGCCTCGTCCACGACTATCAGGTCATCCCCATCAAGTTGAAAGAAGCCGTCGCTGAGTCTGATTCGGAGTCTCCACTCTCAGCTCTCAACTCTCAACTCTCCGCTCAACCACTCCACCTCGCCACCGCGTGGCTTCCCGACGAGATCATGATGGAGTGGCTTCGGACCTTCACGTCGCGTCCGCCCGTGTGGCATCTGGCCGTGCCCGAGCGCGTCCACCAACTGATCATTGAAAACTTCGGCGTCGGCTCCGGTTCGCTGGAAGATGGAGACGACGCGTACGTCGCTCCCGAAACGCTGCAGCAGGTGGACGAAATCGTCGACGAGGAAGCCGCGGTCGTACGGTTCGTCAGCGATGTCATTTCGCAAGCCGTCGAAGACCAGGCGACGGACATCCATTTCGAACCACAGGAAGGTCAGCTGCGTATACGTTACCGCGTGGACGGCCTGCTGGTGCCCGTGCCCGTACCGGAAAACC
>DAITQE010000549.1:0-3392 GCA_036833235.1 Opitutus sp. | reverse complement strand
ACTCAACACGATCCTCCAATCGCGCGGAATCCGCGGCGTGTTGATCATGCCGGCGTGGGGCCGACCTGATTTCACGCCATTGGATTGGAAAAATTACACTGGCGTCTATGCCGATTACCTCATCGACCAGCCCGCGCTGCACTCCGTGTGCCCCGATCATCCCCGCGCGATGGTCACGGCGCTCGACCGTCTCGGCCAGTTGGGTTATCGACGGCCCGGTCTGGTTTTGCAGGAGCAGGAAAGCGCGCGGCTCCAACATCGCTGGGCCGGCGCTTTCCTCGCGCGCGTGAACTTGGATCCAGCCTTCGAAGTCGTGCGCCCGCTCGTCACGCCGCAGCTCGGGCGAGCGCAATTCACCCGTTGGTTCAAACACTATCAACCGGATGTCGTTCTCGGGCATCGCGCCGAAATCGTTTCATGGATGAAAGACTGTGGCGCGCAGGTGCCGAAAACGCATGGCTTCTGCTGTCTCAACGTCAGCATCAACTCCACCCCGTGCGCGGGCATCGATCAACAGCCGTATCACATCGGCGTTCGCGGCATCGAGATCGTTATCAGCCAGCTCCATCGCAACGATTATGGCATTCCCGACCTGCCATGTAACACGACGGTGCCGGCGCGCTGGGCCGACGGTCCGACGCTGCCGGCGTAAACATTCAGGCCGATCCGGTGAGGAGCAGTCTTTCCGTTTTGTGCCGGGCGAACGACGGTCTCAGCGGCGAGCGGAGTCGCCGCCCTACCGTACGCTGACGTTTCCGAAGATCGGGACTCTTAGGAGTTTGTTGGGAGGAAGCGGACGCATGGAAAGACATCTCCCTGCAACTTCCAAGCATATCGGACCAAGGTCCGACAAACTCCTACGGCATTCGGTTGAAACCTTCCGCGCGCAACGTCCATTTTCCATTGCGCGGAAAACCTGGCGCCGGTCCTTCTGGCGCGCCGTCCCAACCGCCCGCCATCAATCCCACCGCCGCAAGAAGCGACGCGTTCACGGGCAGATAAGCCGGACATCCGTCGGGCTCCTTCGGTCGACGCACGTGGCCGTTGTTCATGAAACGCGCCGCGGGTTTCGTGTTCGTCAGGATGGTCACCGCCGTTTCCGTCTCGCCGAGCCGCGCTGCCGTCATTGCTCCCTGTCCCATCGCCCAGCTTACCCAGTGATCGACGCCATTGCGGCGGGTGACTTCGTCGAACGTCCGCCGCACCATCTCTGTATCCACAACGTCCACTTTTGGCATGAAGCCTAAAATCATCAGCATCGACGTCGGCAGGCTTCCCTTGCCTTTGAACAACCCCGGGAACGTCTCGATCTCCACGTACTTTCCATCGTGCTCCGGCAGCCTCGAAAGCCGCTGCATGATGTCGGCCCAACGCGGTTCCGGCGCGAGCCCAAGCCGCGCCCGCCACTGCTGCGCGACCTGCAATCCATAATACCAATACGCCAGCTCGAACGTTGGATTTTGCGTATTATTTTCGCCGGCCTTCTCGCTGACATTCTTGATCGGTGGCCCCAGCACATAGCGATTCGTTGCCGGATCGAGCTGCGCAAACGACGCGAGGAATTTCGCCGACTCGAATACGACGTCGCGGTATTTTTCCAGGGTCGCACGCTCGGGCCGTGCGCGATAAACGAGTTCACAGAGCGCGATCGGATTCGGCTGATTCCAGATGATAAACGGGTTGATCGAGCCCGGCGAGGGCCGCCCGTCGATTCCCGCCATCTTGGGCCAGCGCACGCCATCAAACCCCTGCGCCGCTGCTTCGGCCTGGCCGAGCGGGAGAATTTTTCGATACCACGCGAGTCCTTTCTCCAACAGCTCCGTGCGGCCCCACGCGTAAAATTGCGCCGCGTGCCAGTAATACATCTCGCTGTTGTGCTTTCCGAACCAGGTGATGTTCGTGAGCCCGTCCTCCGCTGGCGGGAAACTGCCTGCGTAATTCACCCGCATGAGGTACTGCGAGAGGACCACGCGTCGCTCGAGTTCCGCCGCGCGCGGATCGGTGCTGCCGGACAAATCCAGCGCGGCGCCTTTGGTCCAATAATTTTTCCAGCCGCGCGCGCTCGACGCGCGCGTGTCCGCAAATGACTGCTTGCGGGACAGATTCACTTCCGGCTCCGCCGAAAAACTGCACGTCAGCGTCAGCGTCGCCGTCCCGTCTGCTTGCAGACGGAAATCATGCGGCGCAGCTTCGGAAAATTTGGTCGGTTCCTCGGTGGACAGATTCACGTAATAGCGACTGTCATCAACGACTCGCTCGAGTTGTCGGAAGCTTTTATCGTCGCGCACGACGGTCGTGCGATGTCGCGCGGGCTGGTCCCACACGAACGGCGGCTTGTTGCGCGTGCCAGACTGGTATGAATACGGGAAACGGATACGGACGGCCAGCGCGCCGGTTTTCAAGAGCGGCGACTCGATTCGCACCGCCACGACGCTTCGTTCTGCGTGCGCCACGGTTTCGACCGTCACCGGCTGTCCCGCGATCGTATAGGTGCTCCGAATCACGCCGGTCCACAGATCGAGCGTCTGCGCGATGTTGCCCAAATCCTCGGGTGCGAGCACGTGTCCTTCGTAAACAAAACTCAACTGCCCCAAAGGCAGCGGGTGTGGGTTCTCGCGGAAATACGCGCCTGCCGGACTATTCTGCAGCCCCGCGAAACGGATCGTGCGGCCATGAAAATCGTAGGATTTCATGGCGTCCTCCAGTTTGACGCCGGCGGTATTCGGAAACGAATGCCACGCCCAGGTTGAAAGCGTTTCGAGCGGAATGCCGTCGTCGTGATAGAGTGTCTCAAACGACTGCAGGCCGGTCACATCGACGGTGAACGCGAAATCGCCGTTGCCGACGCTGAGCGGACTTTCGGGATCGACGCGATTCACGTGCACCGCGTGACGCGCGATCAAGGCCTCGCGATCGATTGGAGTTGCTCCGATCGCAACGAACGAAGCGGCCATCGCGAAAAAAGAGCACAGCGCTAGTCGCGGGCGAAGAAGGCAGGAGAAAAATTTCATATAGGTGGGGGGAGTAACCAAACGCCGGCCGAACAGGGAAACCGCTATCGGAGTTAACCACGAAAGACACGAACCACACGAAATGAAGGCCTTGAGCGTAAATCCACGGACCGCATTCCACTCACCAAACGGCGAGCGCAGTTTCCTCATTTGTCCGAGCCTTCTTCCTCTGTGTTTGGTGTGGTTCGTGGTTAACCCGTCTGAAACAGTACGGCTAAGCGCGCCACCCACTGCGGCGAGGCGACGTATTTCGGACGGTCTGAGGCGGAACGGTTCTACGTCGCGGGGGTAAGGCGGTTTGTGTTGGAACCGTTACTTGTAGGCCGCCAGCTTGCTGGCGCGATTGGAGCGCGAGCTAGCTCGCAGCCTACAACACATAGG
>DAITQE010000548.1:0-3404 GCA_036833235.1 Opitutus sp. | reverse complement strand
CTATTCCACCAATTCCTGCAAAGAGACCGACAACATTCATCGGGATTATTCAACGGCGAAAAACGCAGACGACGCAAGAGCGCGCATCCTGATAATGCGCGCATAATTTTCTGCGACTGAAGTTATCTACGATCGCGCGCTGACGAGGTTGCTCGTGCGACGTCATGATTGCTCCGGTCTTTGACGATTGCTCTGGCTCAGATTTAATCATCAGAAATTGGCGATGAACCGCTATGAAGCCTACATTGGGAAAGACTGGAGCGAGCACGGTCTCGCGCATCTCGTGGTCGCCCGCATCCGGGAGAACGGCTCGGCTGACTACGGCATTTTCCTCGTCGATATTTGGTGCCTCGGAGTGAAGGACGCGTTTGGCGAAACGAATGGACTCGAATCCGACGTGCGCGAACTCGTCGACGAGCGGCTCCCTGAGTCGATGCGTGAGCCGATTCATCCGTCATGTGCCAAGAAACTCATCGACGGGGCGCTCGCCTACGCGGAAAGACTGGGATTTGCGCCGCACCGCGATTTTCGGAAAGCGCGCCGCGTGCTCTCCGGACTCGACGCCTCGCTTTGCCCGACGGAATTCACGTACGGTCGGGACGGCCGGCCGTGTTATGTGCGCGGCCCTGATGACTCCAATGAGCGAGTCGATCGCGTGCTCGCGATCCTGGACGCGCGCCTCGGGGAAGAGGGTTACGACTTCGAACCCGTCGACGAGGACGATGACGACAGCGAAGAAGATATCGTCGAACTGCGTAAAGACCTGATGTATTGGCTGCAGGCAGAACCGCCGGAGGTGCCACGCTTCTATGGTCTGAGCGGGATGCTGACCGCGCTGCATATTTGTCCGGAAGTGGTGCCGCTACCGCGCCTGCTGGAAGTTTTGTGGGGCCCGGACGGTCCCGTTTGGACCGACGAAGAAGAGGCTAAGAATTTCGCCGAGATGTTGGCGGACTACTGGAGCTACGTCGGCGGGCTGATCGAGTTGGCGGTCGCGCCCGATGCCGCCCCTGAAGATCGCGCAGTTGACCTGTGGTCGGAGGATTTTCCCAGCGACAATCCGATCCCTTTTGCCGCCGCCAGCAAGGAGTGGGCGATGGGTTTCCTGCGTACAATTGAACTCTGGCCGGAGGCTTGGGGGAACGCCACGACGCGCCCAGACCTGTTGGAGCACTGGGAAGTAATTGGCTGGTGGGCAGCTTTCGAGAAGCCAGGCAACATGGATCGCATCGCAGACGCGGCCGAAGGCACGCCCCCGCGCACGTTGGCGCAATCGATCACCGCCCTCGCCCGCGCGCTGCATCCACCGGTGGCCATGTCAGATTAAAATTAATATTGGCCTTATTATAGCGGTCCGAGGACGTGATCGAAGTCTCCCATTACGTCGCGGCGTTGGAGTATGGCCTGAAACGGCTGCGCGAATTTCCGCTCTCGTTACGACTGATCGAAGAAATCCACGGCGTGCTTCTGGCCAAAGGCCGCGGGAGCGACAAGCAACCAGGAGAATTCCGCACGTCTGGGAGGAACCTGAATACATCGGAAAGTTTAACCACCGATGCGCACTGATTATCCCTGATCCCGAAACCGATCGCGGACGAACAGCCACACATCCGGTGATGGGATGGCGCGTCCTTGAATCATGCGTAGGCAGCGAGCCCGTTACTGTTCGGCAGATTTTGTGCGGGCTACTGATTTCCATCGGACAAATTCCGTCTCAGTTGATCCTGCTCATCGCAATTCGTACAAAAGTTTTGCCCCGGCAAGGCCAAGCGACCACACCTTTTTACAGGAGAGGAATACCGAGGTCGCCCGAGTCAGATCCGATCTCGGTCTTTTCTCGGCTCGTCTCCGTAAAAAATCCGGCGCTTGAGTTGATGCTGGCTACATCATCCGCGTCGATTCGCGTGATCCGCGGGAAAGCTCTCAGTCGAACCCCCGTGTCAGACGCGCTCGCAGTTCTCCGATTAGCGTGTCGCATTCGTGCGCGAGGGCGTTGAGCTCGCGCCGCGCTTCGGCGAGCCACGCCGGTTCAGCGAGTTTTTGCTGCGTGCAAACTTCGGCTGCCATCAAAGCATCGTCTATATAACTCCGCGCCCGCTTTAGTCGCACAATTGTGTTCGCCGCAAACTCCACTGGCGGCGGCCAGTCTTCGCCGTTCAACGCGCCCGCGAGTTTCGCTCCGGCTTCCGCGACCGCCGCTCCCAAGTCCGCGAGCGGGTGCTCCTCACCTGCGTCGACTGATAACCAGCCGCGCTCTTCTGGTTCCTGCAGGAGTCGCAGCGAAAGTTCGCCCGCACGCTCGGCCAGCGGATGTTCTCGATCCAATCGTTCTGCTTCCTCCGGATCGAGATTCTCTGCCGATTCTGCGGCCGCGCGATTCATCTCGGCAATCCACTCGTCGCGTTCCGCCTGTTGCTCCGGCGTGAGGGGCGTTTCGCCTCGTTCGACCCGGCGGCGCTCGCGTTCTTCTTCGAGAATTTTTTCAAAGTCCGCGTCGGCGCCTTCCCGATCCATCCGCGCTCTGATCCGGTCCAGGAGCAGTTCGTTTTCCGCGTCCATCTTCTCCGCCTCTTCCTCTGTGAATGGTTTTCCTTGGTCGAACGTGTTGCTCTCTTTCTCCTGTTCCTCTTCTGCCTGCTCTTTTTCCTCCTGCTCCTTTTCTTCCGCGCTCGGCTCCTCACTTTTGTCTGTCTGCGCCTGCGCGACGGCTTTGCCCAGTCGGTCCATGAAATTTCCCATCGCCTCAGCGTTCGTGCGGCGCTGCTGCTCGTCTTCTTCCGGCGTCATTTCCCACGCACTTTCCGGCGTGATCACGAGTTGGTAGGTCGCCGATTCGATCATCACGCGGCCGTTCGTCGTGCTAAACCACTCGAGATAAAGACTGTTCCCCCAATGCCACGTCCACTTTTTCTTGGCCGCGTAATACTCCCCGATTTGGTCCATCGGGATGTCCGGCACCTTCACCTTGCGCGACGCCGTGCAATCACCGATCACGCCCGTCTGCCGCGCGGGAAATCGTTCCAAGTCCATCGTCTTCGGCTCGAGATTGGTGAACTCGAGTCGTCGCCCGGCCAGATCGCGCCACGCGTTGCCCGCGAGATCGAGTTCAACCGGTTCATCTTTTCCCATGAACCAGATCCGTCCCGTGACCCGCCCGCGCACGCGATTGTCGATTTCGCCACGAATCACCGCTTCATCGATGCGCCACGCCATGGCGTTAAGATTCCGAACTCCGTCGCAGGCTCAACCTTTCAATTTTGTTTTTCGCCCACGAAATAAAACAACGTCTCGCCCGATCCTTGGTAATGGTAAGCCCCATTCATTCATACAAACGACCGCCCGCAAATCGCGCGAGTAAAGATCTCCGGGGCAAGCCCCGGAGCATTGCAGAAATCGAGGCCGGG
>DAITQE010000547.1:0-3407 GCA_036833235.1 Opitutus sp. | reverse complement strand
ACTGCCCGTGCCATGACCTGACGCGTGATATTTTGCACCAACCGCCTGCGCGCAGTCTTCGATCACGAAGAGGTTGTGCTGCTTCGCGATCGCCATGATCTCGTTCATTCGGGCGGGTTGTCCAAACAGGTGAACAACGATGATGCCTTTCGTTCGCGGAGTGATCGCAGCCGCCACTTTGGCCGGATCGAGATTGAACGTTCCTTCCTCGATATCGACGAAGCGCGGCGTGGCGCCGACGTAGCTCACGCCCCACACGGTCGAGATGAACGTGAACGGCGGCGCGATCACCTCATCGCCCGGCCCGAACCCTGCAATCATGCATGCAATATGGAGCGGAGCCGTGCCGCTGTTCATCCCGAGCACGCGCGGATAACCGAGCGTCGCGCCGAAGTTTTTTTCAAAATCCTCCACGTCCTTTCCGAGGCAGAACCGCGTCGCATCGTAGGTCGCCGCGAGGGCGGTGAGCGCCGGTTCGCGCAACGCGCGGTGTTGGAGCGAGAGATCAAGAAAGGGAACCTTCATCGGCCTCTAATCTTCGCGAATCCGCGCCAATGAAAACTCTAAACTAGCCAGGCCCGTACCTGCCTTTCGCGCATCTTCCAGAACACGGCCAGCACAGACCATTCTACTTCGACTCGCGGCTAACGAGACGGCCCGGGCGCGAAGTTGGGCGGCGGGTCCGAGGGCGGGAGGATTCCCCAGGGATTTGTGGTTAGGCTATCGCTGTTACCGCCGTGAGAGTTATAGGTGAAACTCAGCCTCATATTCCGGGCCTCCTGCCGAATCGCTTCCAGATCCTTGTTCAGTAAATGGTCGATGAGCTCGCGGGTGCTCGGCCCCTCTTCTGCTCGAGCCGCAAGCAGGGTTTCATGCACCAGTGGATGGTGCGGGGCATTGTACGCGAGCGACACCATGGCATTAGCGCCCGCGTAGAAAAGCCTTTCGTCTTCGAATCGCAGCAGATTCACCACCTTCTTCAAATAAGCTGGATTGCCGGAGGCGAAGAATGCTCCCCAAAGCGTATAACTCGTGCCGAGCGCATCGAAATCATTCGGCGCCAGTTCGGGTTCGCGAATTAACCCCGGGCGGCTCAGTTTCAGGGCCTTGCGCATCCAGGACCGGGTACGCCCATCCAAGCCCCCTTGATCGATAACCTTCCGCCACTCCGCCACCCTTTCGGGATTGGCCGCGAAGACTGCCGCGAAGAATCCGACACAGGTATCTCCGCGCGGATCGTATCGGTTGGAGTTTCGGTTGCCTGTGTCCAAAAACTTGCTCGGCCCCAGCGACTCGATTGCCTGGGTGATCAGCTCTGGCTGCGGATGCTGGTAATAGTAGGTCGCAAATTGGGCGAACTCCTGTGCGGTCATGAGTCGATTGGACTTTGCCGTTTCGCCTGGCTTTGGCTCCGGCCCGATTTTCAGCAGCGTCAGCAGTGAGTAGTCGCTCTCGTTTGGCGCCCGCACGACAAAGGCCGACCACTCGTCTGGCAAAACCTTCAAATCGAGCTTCTCGTTGAATCGGGCCAATACCGGTTTGCCGACTGCCAGCGTCACCCCCGGCAGACTTTCGCGCGTGCTGACCGAGGCGACATCTACCTCGCAAGCCAGACTGAGGTCGTCGCCTATTTCCGCTCTCGTTTTCAGTGTAAACGTCAGCCGCCAATGCGGAGCGTCGGGCGAATCACCTGGGATCTCTCGCACCTGCAGCGTGCCGTTGGCGTCCTTTTCGAAGTATTGGACGGGCACAACGGATAGCAGACTCACCGGCTTACCTGGGACGAGGACAACGGCCGGAATCGTGATCTGGCTGAATCGATCGGGCGGAGTTTGTCCGCCGTTCCATGCAAAGCGGCCGCCATCGAGCGCGAGCGTCTCTCGATCGAACTGAGCCGTGGCCGGCGACCGAAACATGGCGGCAAGGGTTTGGCCCGTCGCAGTGGAACCTGGAATCGTTACCGAGTGAAAATCGCTGTTCTTAAAAACATAAGCATGGGTCTCCAACCTGAAGCTCTCAACCGTCTCCGCCTTCAGGCCGGTCTGCAGGAGCAACAGTGTAATCAACGATGCCGTCTGAAAGTAGGTTCTCATGACAAAGGTGTTTTCGCGGACGCTTTGTATCGGTTTTTGAATCAATGCTCGTTGACGCGAACCTCGAAGTGCGTCGGCTCGACTTGGTTCGTGGAAGCGTTCAGCAGCATCTCGCGCAGGCGCCCCTGCGCCTCTATCCGATAGACCACCGGCACAGGCTTCATGCGCGACGAGGGTAGCGAAGTGAACACCAGCAGTGCAGCCACGCCGCCAGCCGTCGTCGTCCCCGCGAGCCACCACCAAAATCCGATCTGGCGCGTTCCGCGTCCGACATTCCGCGCAGCGCGAAATGTCTCGTCGATGCGCCGATCCAACTCCTCCGACGGCGCCGCCAGCCTCATCTCCGCCAATTTCTGTTCGAGTTCGTCCATCAGTATTCCTCCGTTAGCATGGTCCGTAATCGCTCCAGCCCCCGCCGATACCACGACGACGCCGTGGGCAGTGGCACATCTCGCATGTCCGCAATCTGCTGAAAAGTGAGGCCGCTGTAGATTTTGAGCACGATGGCTTCGCGCTTATCGGCTGAAAGCTGCTGCAGCAACGGCTCGAGATCGTTCGGGCGCGACGCGGGCGGCGCCTCTGGCTTAGTAGCATCGATGACCGCAGCCGTCTCGAAGAGGGAATCGAGCCTGACCTTCGTGCGTCGCCAGCCGTCGAGCGCGGCGTTGCGCACGGACCGGAAAACGTAGGGCCGCAAATCCGCTGGCAGGGTCGCGCCTCGAAGCAATTTTTCGAAAACGCCATGAATGGCATCCTCGGCGGCCTCGCGATTTCCTGTGATGGACACGGCATAGGTGTAAAGCTGCTGGCGGTTTCCGACGTAAAAAGCACGAAGCGCTTCGATGTCTCTAGCGTTCATGCCTTCGGGTTATCTTCGGAAGACGCATCACTCATCCACGCGCGAGCAAGGCACATTTATGCATCGCCAGGCAACGGCGGCCTCAAATTCCGCGGACCCAGCAAGTCCGCGCATTCGCATTAACTGCGATTCAATTTCTTCACCCGCGCCTCGGCGGATGATCAGTTGTGTGGCTGCGAGCGTGAGCGAGTGGACGAACGACCCCTCGCTCACGCTCGCGGCTACATCGATCAAAGAAGCTAAAGGCTTCGGTTATGAGTTTACGATAGCTTCTTCACCAACGCCTCGATCAAGCTGTCCAAGCTCGGCTGTTTCGCCGTGAAATCGATCGGGATGCTGGTGGCCTTCATCGTCTCGCTGGTCTGTGCCCCAATGCTGCCGGCAAGCGGACGCTTCGCACCTGCTTCGAGTTTTAGCGCCGCGGCCTGATCCACGAAGGACTGCGCTGCTGATGA
>DAITQE010000546.1:0-3409 GCA_036833235.1 Opitutus sp. | reverse complement strand
CCGAATCAAAAGCCGCGGATGGTTATTACATACGAATCAATCCTTACGAATTGGGCGATGTGCCTGGCCCTGACACTGACTACTGGAGCGACAGCGGCCAGGTTGGCTACGTGCCCGACGATCCGGCGAGCGATCCGGGGTTGGATCGCATCCAGACCTTTGCGTACTACAATCAGGTATTTGCCATCAGCCCGCGGCTCGATTGGGCGAGCGGCAAACCGCATCCGGATCAACTCACGCGGGAAAACAATTATACCACGCTGAACGGATCAACGCCGTCGCAACCCATCGCGATGGTCCGCAACTACGGGCTGCAGCAAAACGAAGCACTTGCTGTGTTTCGTGATGGCTTGTTCGCGGTGGCCGGCACGCAGACAAGCCGCTCCGGATCGGAACGACCGTATCCGGGTTTCAAATTCCCGGCGAACAAACTTCCGCGGGCGCTGGCGGTGACGACGAGCAACGAATTCGCGCTGGTCGCGGTTTGGGACACCGATCGCCATCGAGGACAGCTCGCCGTAATTGCACTCGAAGGAAAATATCTCCCGTTCCACACGTGGCCGTACATGGGGCTGCCGAACCAAGGCAGTTTCTCGGATCTGAAATTGCTCGGCTATATTGATCTTCCCATGGCGTCGCCTGATGCGGTGGCCGCGGCGAGCAACGGACTTTGGACTGGTCCGTCGTCCACCGATAACAAGGTGCTTAGCCAGATCGACCTCAAGGATGAGACGATGCGGAAGCTCGTTTACGACGGAAGTTGGCAGGGAATCGTGGCGAAGAGCGGTTACGCGATCGTCTCGTCCACCACCGAAAATAAAGTCGCGATTGTCGATCTGACGCCGCTGTTCGCTTATATGCGCGACAGTTATCTCGCATCAGCCACGGCGTTGAGCGAAACGCTGGCCGCCCGAGGTTCGGCGCCGGACGCGTTTCCTCAAACCTTTGAGGTTCGCCCGACAATCATGCCGAAGGTCACGTGGCGGGCGAGTTTTAGCCGGCCAACCGCCATCCTTGCCGGCCACAAAGTCGACCGTTGGTCCGGCGATCGCTACAAGGCTTACGTAGCCACGCGCGATGGTACGCTGCATATTTTGGATACGTCATCGTTGATGGCTCGCCTATCGACAGATGTGCGCGGTGACCTGAAGGAAATCGGCTCGGTGAAAGTTGGCCGTAATCCGGTCAGTCTGGCCTTCATGAGACACTCCGAACCGAGTCTCCCGCTGTTGCCCAAGCTCACTTCGGGGGCGGCCCGTTCGCCTGATCCGTTGAATAATTTGCTCTATGTCGCATCTCGCGGTGACCGGGAAATCGATGGCGTTGTGACGTGGCAAGGTCAGGGCCAGGTGTTCCGGCGGATTCGCGACGTGCGGATGGAGGATCCCGTTGCGGTGAGTGTTGCCGTGCGTGGGAACATTGTGAGCGTGGCGGATTTTGCCGGACGAAAAATCATCAGCTTCCGGATCGGAACGTTGAACGACACGCGAAACAACCGGGTGTATCCGCCCGGAGGCGACGGCACATACGACCACGAGTTCGCGGGAGAGCTGGGACTGCCGGGCTCGCCGTTTCTCGTCAACTCCACCAACGTGAATTAACCCCAATGCGTAATATCTTTGAGTAATCCTCAATCGTCGGGCCCAGCCCTTGCCAGACGGACCTGGGGTGCCAGGATGGTGCCAGGATGATGCCAGGAACATGCCAGGATGCCCGAACAGAGGACGCCCGATCCGCAACGGGAGCGTTACGAGGTGGGCTCCCCGAAGATTGGTCTCGTACCCTTCATCCGAAGCTTTCCGACCAGGGAGTGTATGCGGGCGTGACGCCAAATATCTGGCCCATTCATGATGGCTGGGCTTCCGTGCGCGATTCTGCGTGGGCAAAATTTATTTCAGCAACTCCGCCAGCTTCGGAGCCATGGCGTCTGCCCAAATCACATAACCGTCATGGTTGGGATGAAGAAAATCGGGCATGATGGTTGGCGGCAGTGTGCCATCTGCCTGGAGGAAACGCGCGCCGATATCCAAAAAGAAAACATGCTTTCCGTCATCGAGCTTCGCGATGAGTTGATTGACTTCCGTGATCTTAGCCCGGGCGGGATAGTCCGGCTTCTGGCCGCGGGGGAAGACAGCGAGCAGGAGGATCTTGGTATCGGCAGAACGCTGGCGAACTTCGTTTACGATGGCGGAGATCCCTTCGGCGATCTGCGGGGCGCTGTCCCGGCCCGTGTTGTTGGTGCCGATCATGATCACAGCGACTTTTGGTTTGATGCCGTCGAGTTCACCGTTCTGCAGGCGCCAAAGAACGTGTTCGGTTTTGTCGCCGCCAATCCCGAAATTCGCCGCCTTCAGCGGCTCATAGCGTTGGGCCCAAACCTCCTTGCCGCGACCCCGCCACCCATCGGTAATCGAGTCGCCGATAAACAACAGGTCGACATTGCCCTCGTGCGCACGAGCCACGAAGCCGTTGTGTCGATCCAACCAATCATTACGCAGCTTGGGAACGGCCGCAGGATTCGGAATTGCGGTTTGCGCGAACGCCGGAAGGGCCGGCGCGAAGCCGACGGCTAATATAGCAAGGAGGAGGAGGGTATTTTTTCTCACAGCTCGTTTATCCAGCAAGAAGTCGTGTTGATCAACAACTCGAAAAAATGCGTTTGATGCGAGGGGCGCATCTCCGAGTTGCCGGTGGTTCGAGGTGGCATGGGCATCTGGCCCACGTCTGCGGATTTTCCCGAACTCACGGCAGGATGCCCGTGCCACTTGCAAACCGTTCCGCATCTCACCCGTTAATTTGCAGATGCGCCGAAGCTCAACCCATTTCACACGTTTGGGGCGACCGGCAGATGGTGCGCTCGCCGCGTAACGGCTTGACCCGCGCCTGGCGCGGCACCGCAGGGGTGGGCTGATTACCCCACAGCAGGGAACCACCGATGGGTGTAAGCTGCCTATCAAACCTCGCTCCAATTGAGAGCATTCCAGAACCATGAAAAATACATCATATCTACCTCTCGGCAAAATCTTCACCAGCCGTTTCGCTCCGCTCGTCCTAATCGCTGCGAGTCTTCTTGCGGCGGGCACCACGGCCTGTTCCAAGCGTGACGGTAACCACGCGACCGACGCGGCCAAGAATGCTTACGGCGAGACCAAAACGGCCATGACCAACGCGTGGGATAACGTGAAATCGTTTAGCTTTGAGCAGCGGGATAAGTTCACCGCCAACGCAAATGAGCTTTCCTCCAAGATGGACGCGCAAATCGCTAAAGTCCGCGCGAACTATGCGGACGCGAAAGCAAGTGCCAGCCGCAAAGCGGCGATGGAGGAATTGAAAAACTCCGAAGCCGACTACAAGGAGAAGGTCGCAGCCTTGGGGAATGCGACGGCCGCAACGTGGGACAGCGCAAAGC
>DAITQE010000545.1:0-3411 GCA_036833235.1 Opitutus sp. | reverse complement strand
CGCGCAGTTTCAAAAAAAGTGCCTGGGAAAAATGGAAGACGCCGCGTCCCACGGGCGAACCGTGATCTTCGTCAGCCACGACCTCGGCAGCGTGACGCGGCTCTGCCGCCATGGAATTCTGCTCAACCAAGGCCGTGTGGAACAACAGGGATCGATCACGGACGTGGTTTCTCGCTATCTCGCGTCAGATTCCGGCGAAGAAGGCAGCGCTGACTTGAGCCGTCGAAGCGATCGCAGCGGCAGCGGCGATGCGCGCTTCTGCTCGATCCAGCTCATCAGCGGAGACGCTCGTGCTCCCACTGCTGCTGTCGAGTTTGGCCGACCACTCAGCTTTCGCACAACGATCAACGTCAAACGTGACATCGGTGATGCTGAAGTCGAAATCGGTATCAGGACGAGCGACGATGCCGCGATCTACAGTCTCGAAAACGTCAATGAAGCTGTGCGGTGGCCGGCAACACCCGGATCCTTCCATTTTGACGTCACGTTATCACGAGTCGATCTGCTGCCGGGCAACTATGCGATTGATCTCTGGATTGGTGACCAACGCGGAACTCGAGTCGATTATCTCAAGCGCGCGTTGACCTTCCAAGTCGTCCAGCCGGCGGAAACCCGGCTTCGATTTTCCACCCAGCGACGAGATGGATTGATCTTCACACGGTCTGAATGGAAATGGGAGAAGCGCTCGTGAGCGCAACGTCAGCAAGTTCCGCGACTGATGTCGCTCCAGCAGCCCAACTCCGGGTCGCGTTCGTGGTCGGCAAGTTTCCGGCGACCTCGGAGGTTTTCATCATTAACCAAATCGCGGATCTGATCGACCGCGGCGTTCACGTGGAGATTTTCGCGTTTGAACGCAACGCACCGAACTGCATCTCGGCGCGTTACGACGCATATCGGATGAGCGAACTGACGCACTATCTCGCCCCATCGACAAGTAAGCTCCGGAGGCTCGTCGATGCTGTCCCGATGTTCGCGCGCTTGTTGCGGTACCGACCGAGAGCAGCTGCCGGGGTCCTAAATTTCTTTCAACATGGGCGGGCGGCAACGTCTCTTCGCCTGCTCTTTGGAGTCTCGGCCTTCGTCGGGCGAGAGTTCGATCTCGTCCACTGCCATTTTGGTGAAAACGCCGTCCGGTATCTGCCAATACGCACGATACTCGCCGCCACCACCCCCTTGGTCACTTCGTTTTACGGCTACGATGTCAGCAGCATCTTCAAAAACTTTCCTGCCACCTACTATGATCGGCTGAAACAGGAGGCCTCGCTGTTTTACGTGATGTCGGAAGACATGCGTCGAAGGGTACTCGCGCACGGCTTCCGCAGTGAAAAGCTTTCGCTTCTGCCCGTCAGCATCAACGTCGACGCCCATCCGTTTTCCGAGCGCGGTGTTGAACCCGGTTCGCCGGTGGAAATTTTAGCGGTCGGCCGGCTGGTGGAAAAAAAAGGATTCGACGATCTGCTTCGGGCCCTTGCACTCGTTCGACAACGCGGCGCCCGCGCGTTTCACTGCTCCATCGTCGGAGATGGGCCGCTCGCAGCTGACCTCAAGCGGCAATGCGACGATCTCGGACTTGGTCGTGTGGTCCGCTTTCTTGGTGCAATGGCGAATGACGATCTGATCGCGCTAATGACGAAAACACACTTGCTCGTAGCTCCCTCCAAGACCGCGAGCTACGGCGATATGGAGTAGCCGACAGATGAACGTCGTCGTATCTCAAGCGCTTGCGACCGGACTTCCGGTGATTGTTACAAAACACAGCGGCTTGCCCGAACAGGTTCTCGACGGTATTAACGGTTTCGTGACGCCGGAGAATGATCCCGCAGCGCTCGCGGACAAAATCATCTGCCTTATCGAGAATGCCCAAAGCTGGCCAAAGCTCGGTCAGGCCGGCCGCGCGCATGTGAAAGCGAACTACGACTCGAAAGCGCTCATGGACCGACAGCTCGCGGATTATCGAAGATTGATCAACTCGGCAGATGGCAACGCAAGCAAAAGCTCCTGAGCAGATCCGTGACCTGTGGAACGGTGTCTGGTCGAACTGCGCCCTGGAGCATGGCTCCGTTGTTCAAGATCGTTTCGCGGTCGAAGCGTACCAACAAATTCGGAGATTTATCTCCCCCGGCGATAAACAGATCCTCGAAGCTGGCTGCGGCACGGGAAGATTCTGCAGTCTAATCAGCCGTGAGTTTCCATCGGCAAGAATCACGGGCGTGGACATTTCCGAGAAGAGCGTGGCGATCGCTCAGCGAAGCAGATGAGCGTCCAACCCGCCGTCTCGATCGTGATCCCAATTCGCGATCGCGCACACCTGTTCCAAACCACTCTGGATTCGCTGCGCCAGCAGACGTTCGAGGATTGGGAGGCAATCGTCGTCGATGACGGTTCCACGGAGGCACAATTCCAACTTATTGGCGCGACCTGCACCCAGGATTCTCGCGTTCAACTCGTTCGGCACCGCGGCCCGCGCTCCGGCGCCTGCGTTTGCCGCAATGAGGGGCTGCGTCTGGCGCGCGGCGAATATATCATGTTCCTGGATTCGGACGACGCGCTCGCGCCTACGTGTCTCGCCCAACGCCTCATCGAGATCCGAACGCGGCCCGACGTCGGCTTCGTCGCATTTCCCAGCTGGTATTTTCACACTACTCCCGGCGATTCAACGGCTCTTTGGAATGTGTTTGATCAGACCGACGACATCGAGCGACTGCTCCGCGGCGACTCGCCGTGGCAGACGATGGGACCGATCTGGCGGCGCACGGCCCTCGAAATTGTCGGCGCATGGGATGAACGGGTACTGAGCTGGCAGGACACGGAATTTCATCTTCGAGCTCTCATCAATGGCGTGGCGTATGCGAAAGTCGCTCGCCCGGATTCCTACTGGAGAGCGCCCACGAGCGCCGGTTCGATCGGTGGAGAAACCGCAAAACCGCTTTTCGTGGTCAACCGCATCCGCATGCTGGGTAGAATTGGTCACGCGTTACGCCAACGCGGTCTGCTGACGAACGCTCGAAGGCTCGTGATCTCTCGCCAATTCTTTCAGCATGCCTTTCAGCGACGCCTCGCTCGCCGCAGGAGCCTCGCGATCTGGCGGCTCGGACGTAAACTCGGACTCGTGAGCCGAACCGAATACTCGCTCGGTTACGTCCTCGATGGCGTCTCGCGTGTTGGACAACGACTCTCAAATCGAGGGCTTCAACAACTGTACCCCGACTTCAACGAACGGCTCCGCTTCGGTACCCAGCATCGTGCGGTCTCAAAGACCGCGTCCGGATCCGTTGCGTCACAGCCGCCAGGCGAAATCACGGCGGTTGAACCATCGACCCAAGCGCGGTCTGACGGCACCACGTCAGCCGCAGGAAGTTCGGCGAGACCGATCGCCCCAACTGGTTCATGAGTGCCGCGGTAACGTTGTTG
>DAITQE010000544.1:0-3412 GCA_036833235.1 Opitutus sp. | reverse complement strand
CCAATCGACCGCGACCGCCTTTTTTTCCGTTCCCCGAGAGCTCGCTGCCGGCGCAAAGCTGGAGATCCGCTGGCCGTCTGGCGCCGGCATGGAAGTCGCATGCCCGCCCAACAGCGGTTATTTGAACATTTCGTTTCCTTCGAATAAGTCGCGAAACATTTCCCGCTTTGTCTACGGGAAAGGCCACGGCTTTGCGGGGCATTGATTCATAAATCAGAGTGACGCTTCGATTGCGCGCGGTCGGACACGGGCTGTCTTTTCAGGTGTGTTACATAACCGTCAGTCCACGGCGCTCCGCGACGGGCGGGGCGGTGTTCCAACATGAGCGCCAGCGGACGAGTGTCGGTTAAACCGAAAATCGAAACCGGGCAGCCGCGTGGACCGGTGGATCGTGTCGCACCGCTACCTGCCCGAATCACCGATCGCTCGATAATTCACCAACTCCGCGAAACGCTGGCGCTCGAGGCACGGCAGTTGTCGGAGAAAGCGAGAATCCTCGATCGCACCGGCGTTGACCAAGCCACCCGAAAACGTTCGGGTAACACGGAGGCGAACGAGGAGGGGCCACGTGGCAAGACGCGAACGATTGCCGTGGCTTCTGCCATTCTTGAAAATTACCGAAGCGGCAAAGCGAGTTTGGAGGAACTCGTGCTCGAACTTTACCACGCGGAATTATCGATCAAGACGGTTGATGAGATCACCACGAGATTGTGGGGGATGCCGTTGAATTCGGAAGCGATCGCGGAGCTCAGCCGGCAAGTGACGGCCACCATCGATGTCTGGCTCAAGCGGCCTCTGGCGAGGTGTTACGCCAAGCTATTCGCGGAGGGTACGCTGTTACGTTGGCGGGCACATCATCGCGAGTGCTGCGTGCCGGTGCTCGTGGCGATGGCAGTGAACGCGGCGGGCTACCGGGAGATTGTAGCGGTGGTGCCGGGCTCCAGGGACGAGTCCGCGGATTTCAGAACGTTGTTTCGGTCGTTGCGCGAGCGCGGCCTTAAAGGAGCTGATCTTTTCGTCGGCGATCACCTTTCGGGATTTGGGCCGGGCTTGATCCAAGTGTTTCCAAACGCCGTTCTCCAAAATTGCGCGACACGGCTTCGCGAAAAAGCACTCGCGCTCGCGACCCCGGACGGTCGAACGGTGGTCGATCATCTCCTCGTGAAAATCCATGAGTGTGCCGATGGAGATGCCGCAAGTGAGATCGCCTCGCGTGGCGTCATTGAACTCGAGAAAATGGGGCAGCATGATGCCGCGGGTTTCCTGCGCGAAGAGATCGAGCCCACGCTAACGTGTTTCACTTACGCTGAGTCGGAACGCCCTTTTCTCGCGAGCAATGCGATTTTGATCAGAAGCCTGCGCGAGATTCGTGAGCGAGCTCGGCAAGTGGGTGCATTTTCCGATGAAGCGAGCGCAGTCACCTTGGTGGCGGCACGGCTGCGACATCGGATGCGAGCCACCTGGGGGCGTTATCGCTGCGGCCGGATGGCCGGTGCGCGCTCGGCGATGAGACGATCTTCGATTCTGGCGTAGCCCTGCGCGGAAGCGCGGGGATCGCGGCGGGCTGCAACGGAGCTGGTGCTGAGTCGCTCGTCAGCTCGTGATCACGCCGTGAGCGCTGCGGCAGTCGCCAGCCTTTCGATACAGGACTTCTCGCGCTCAGCCCAGCGACTCGGTAATCGCAATGTGGGCAGCGACGAGCCCTCGAACCAAGTGCCGCCGACCAGCGTGGTGGTGGCAACGCTCGGGATTCCGAGAGCGTTTTGCTGCAGTTGTGCGACGAGCGTCGCTACGGCTACCTCGCCGATGCTCTCACTGTTGTGTCGAAAGCCGGTGATGCTTCCATCGGAACACTCGAGGCTAAGATCGACGTAGCCAACGTCCTGCTGCACGGCTAATCCGAGGTGATTCATTTGCGTCAGAACGATCGGAGAGAACGCCAGGACGACGTCGGGCCGGTAGTCTTCATACCACTTGGCGAGGGCCATCGATTCGGGCGAGTAGGGCTGCGCCGGGTAGCCAGAAGCCCAATCCTGCCGGCTGCCCGCCAGGGCGAGAAAGGGAATTCGTGTATCCGATGGTAAATGAGTTTGTTCGGCGAAATATCCCGCCGACCAGGCTTCGTCCGCAGCTTCGTCCCACCATTTGGTCATGACGAGGCCGACGCGTTCAAAACCGGCCGCCAGGACCCGCCGGATCGCAAAGCGTGCCATCCCGCTATGATCGTCGGTCACGCGGTGGAGCAACGGGGACTGGGGGAGGCAACCAATCTTGACGACGCTCAGGCGGGGCCAATCGATTTCAGAAAGCTCGGCGCTGTCCTCCGACTGGGAGGCAATCAGCACGCCCGTAATATTACGATGATACAACACGCTGCTGAGCCGTCGTTGCGTCATGCCCGGCTCGCCCAGCCAAAAATGCTCCAGCTGATAACCGAGAGCCGCGGCCTTCCGCTGTGCGCCGGCGTACGTGCGCTCGTAGGCGGGCACCGCCCGCCAGCCCCACCGCGTATTCCAGTTCGTGATATACGCCAGCGTATCTCTTTGCTGCTTGGGCATGCGTCCCTTGCGATACGCCACCAAGGCCTGCAGCGTCGGGTCCGGATAATAGCCCAGTTCGTCCGCGATCGCGCGAATGCGCTTGCGGGTGGACTCCGGGATGGACGGAGAATTTCTCAGCGCCAGCGACACGGTGGTGTTGTGGACCCCGGCCGCGCGTGCGACATCGGTCTGGGTGACCCTTGCTTTCAGTGACGTTCCGATGGGGGGCATGGTTCGCGCGGGCTTTAGGTTTAGTAGCGGTAGAGTTTGACGCGCT
Organism: Opitutus sp.; assembly: GCA_036833235.1. Taxonomy (GTDB): domain Bacteria; phylum Verrucomicrobiota; class Verrucomicrobiia; order Opitutales; family Opitutaceae; genus Opitutus. Next base: position 595 of record DAITQE010000544.1, on the reverse strand, counting down.
GGATCGAGAATCGCCCCGGCTCGAGCCGGATGTGCCGTCCCTGATGCGTTTGGTCACCGCCCAACCAAAGAATATTTTTCCATGTGCCGTTGACGTAGCGGCCTTCTTCGGCGCTCAAAATTCCCGCGATCTTCCGCGGCTCGAGCGACTCGAACGTGATCACAAGACCAGTGCCGGCGAAGACGAATTCGTCGGGTCCGGTGGCGATCACCAATCCGCCCGAAGGCGGTGGCGCTGCGCTAACGGAGTTCGTCGGGACGAAGACCCCATCTGCAAGCGAAGGCGGCGCGCCTCGCTCGAACGACACATTGAAAACGTAACGGCCAAATTTCACCTGCTGCGGCTGCCGTTGTTCGGGGCCTTCGGAAAGCAGACCGGCGGACATCCCGCAGCCCTGACTCGAAAGCAGCAGCGGCTCGAGTTGAGCGATGAGATCGTAGCTCGCTGTCAGATACTTCGCAGCGGGATCGCCGATCGATTCGATGCCGAAAGGCGAGAAGCCAATCGCATCGTGCGCGCCGAACGCATACAGACAATTCACCGACGCCTCCGGACTGCGCATCGCTTCCGGAATGAAGAGCGGATTTCCGCGCTG
>DAITQE010000543.1:0-3435 GCA_036833235.1 Opitutus sp. | reverse complement strand
AACCGAAAAGATCGCCGCTGGCCATGGACCGCAATTGATCAGGCCGTACCGGCAGTTGCCCCCCCGGCCCGGGCGCGGTGGTGCGCAGCGTATAAATTGCGTCGTTACCAGAATCGAAAATCGGATCGCTCATGAACGGAGCGGCAGCGGATCGCGCGTCGGTTGACCGTTCACCAATCGCAGTAAACCCAGCGGATTGGCATCCTGGAGCGCGGCAGGCAGCAGCGTGTCGGGGAATGATTGGTAGCAGACAGGGCGCGCGAAGCGGAAGATTGCGGCGGTTCCGACGGAGGTGAACCGCACATCGGTGGTGGCAGGGTAGGGGCCACCGTGATGCATCGCGGGGGAAACCTCAACCCCAGTCGGGAAACCGTTGCAGACGAGCCGGCCTGCTTTGCGCGCGAGAACTGTGATCAGATCGGTTGCAGCGGCGAGGTCCCGGGAGGTTGCTTGCAGTGTGGCCGTAAGCTGACCCTCGAGCTTTTCCGCGATCGCGACGAGGTCTGCACGATCACGTGCGGTTACCAACAAAACGTAGGGGCCAAAAATCTCGTGACCGAGTTCAGGTCGTGTGCGTAGCGCAGCGGCATCCACCCGTGCCACCGCGGCGGGAGCTTGCGCGAGCCACTCGACGTCTTTCAACGCCGCGACGCCGGTTTCGAAGCAGTTTTGTATTCCGGAATGCAGCATGACGCCTCCGGTGACCTCTCGCGATTTGGCCGCGACCGTGGCGCAGAATGCATTCCACGCGTCCCCGGCGATGCCGAAAACCAGGCCCGGTTTCGTGCAGAATTGACCGACGCCAAGCGTGAACGACCCAACCAGTCCTTGAGCTATTCCCTCGGTGTTTTTGGCCAATGCGTCCGGCAAGACAAAGACCGGGTTGACGCTACTCATTTCGGAAAAAACCGGAATCGGTTGAGGGCGAGCCGCAGCGGCGTCGAACAGCGCGCGGCCGGCACGGGTTGAACCGGTGAAGCCGACGGCGGCGATTGCTGGATGGCGTACAAGCGTGAGCGATACATCGGGCGACGTCCCATGCACGAGGCTGAATATTCCGGAGGGGAGACCGGTCTTGACGAGGGCGGCCCGAATGGCATCAGCGGACAGATCAGAGGTTCCGGGATGGGCGGGGTGGGCCTTCACCACAACCGGGTTCCCCGCCGCGAGTGCGGATGCGGTGTCCCCGCCAGCGACGGAGAACGCAAAGGGGAAATTACTCGCGCCAAAGACGGCCACCGGACCGATGGCTCGGAGCGTGCGCCGCAGATCGGGGCGTGGAAGCGGTTTGCGTTCTGGAAGAGCGGTGTCGATGCGAGCGTCCACCCAGGAACCTTCGCGCACCAGCGCAGCGAACAGGCGGAGTTGTCCAGTCGTGCGGCCGTGTTCTCCTTCGAGACGCCCGATTGGCAGGCCAGTCTCGAGGTGCGCGCGCTGGACGAGAGCGTCCTTGCGCGTGTTAAGTTCCTCGGCGACTGCGTCGAGCAGTTCCGCTCGCGCACGAGGCGAGGTTGCGGCAAAAACATCGGCGCATTGCTGCGCGGCATCAGCGGCGGTGTTGACTTGCTGAGCCGTCGCGTCGGCATAATTGGGCGGCAGCGGCTCGCCGGTGGCGGCGTTATAGGCGGTGAAATTCATAGGGGGACAATCAGGCTACGGTGTTGGTTAACATTCCAACGGGTTCGAGCGTGATGCGAATCTCATCGAGCGACTGCAGCGTGAATGTATCAGGCGGGACAATTCCGGTCCCGGTCATCAAATAGCAGCCATGTGGGAAAGTTTGATCGCGGAACAGCCATTCTGCCAGTGAGGATAACGGACGCTTGATTCGGCCCACCGTGGTTTCGCCAGAAAAGACCAATGCTCCCGCACGACGAATCTCCAGTTGAATACTTGCGGAGGCATTGGGGAGTTCTGGAGTGATGACCAAACATGGGCCGAGCGCTGCGCTGCCGTCATAGACTTTGGCCTGTGGAAGATAGAGGGGATTTTCACCTTCGATATCGCGGGAACTCATGTCATTGCCGATCGTGTAGCCGAAGATTTTCCCGTGGGCGTTGATCGCCAGGGTAAGCTCAGGTTCAGGGACGTTCCATTTCGAGTCTTGCCGGATCCGGACTTGAGCTCCTGGCCCAACGGTTCGGTGCGGCGTGGACTTGAAAAAAAGCTCCGGACGATCCGCCGCGTACACCCGATCATAAAACGAGCCGCCGCCAGCGACCTTTGATTCCTCCATCCGAGCGGTCATGCTGCGCAAGTACGTCACGCCAGCGGCCCATACTTCCTGGCTCTGGATCGGTGTACGCAAGTCAGCCAGTGACGACGCTGTGACTGGCTGCCCTGCGGTGTACGCAGCCGATGCACTGACGTACGGGTCTGCGGAGGTGAAGATGGCATCGACCGTGACGGCGGAAATCGGTTTCACGTAGCGGCCATCCGCTTCAAGAATGAGACCGTACTGAGTGACAAAGAGGCGGATCATGGGGAAGGGGAACGACAGTGAAATCAAGCGAGAGCGAAGCAGCAGCTTGAAACGAATCGAGAGATCTTGGAAAGATGTTCTAACACTACACCGCGTCAGTGGTGGCGAGGGACAACGCTCAAGCTTTTCAGTTGCCTGTGGTTTTACATCCGCGAAAAGGTTTCGGCGCTTCCAACCCCCGGCTCTTTCCCCACGCCTGTATGTCACCCCTTTTCCTCGCGTCGTTTAGCGTCAGTCCGCTCGTTGCCCTCGCAGTCAGCATTGGGCTGGTCATTCTTCTGATTGGCGTGCTGAGATTGCACGCGTTCTTCGCGTTGATCGTGGCAGCTGCTTCCGTGGCCATACTCACGGCCGGCGATCGCGGGTGGGCAGCCTCGGTTGAAGGAATGTTGGCGGAATTTGGCGCGACGGTGGGGAAGATCGGATTTTCAATCGCGATCGCAGCGGTGATCGGCGCAGCGCTGCTCGAGAGCGGCGCGGCTGACCGGATCGTAAGATCTTTTCTTGCGACGCTGGGCGAAAAACGCGCACCGCTGGCCTTGCTCTGCGCAGGCTTCGTACTCGGCATACCTGTGTTCTTTGATACCGTATTTTTTCTTCTGGTACCGCTGGCGCGGGCGCTGAGTGCGCGAACAGGCAAGAATTATCTGCTGCACCTTCTCGCGATATGCGCTGGCGCCGTCGTGACCCATGCCACCGTTCCTCCAACGCCAGGGCCGCTCGCGATGGCGGAGATCCTGAAGCTGGACCTCGGCCCGGTGATGGTGGTTGGCCTAATTGTTGGAGTTTTCCCGGCAGCTGTCGGTCTCTGGTTTGCAAAATGGTCCGATGGACGCAGGCCGATTCCGCTTCGGGAAGCTCCCGGCTCGTCCCTTGAGACAATCAAGGGCGTTTTGGAGCGTGACGAAAAAACGCTACCGGGTTTCTTGATCTCGATCACACCCGTCGTATTG
>DAITQE010000542.1:0-3439 GCA_036833235.1 Opitutus sp. | reverse complement strand
GTGTTGAATCACGTATGTCTCCACCAAAGCATTATTGGTGAAGAAACGATCCGGCAGATGTCGATGGCGGGCGAGGAACCGGACGTGATCTACGGCTGCGCAGGTGGTGGCAGCAACTTTGCGGGAATTGCGTTTCCGTTCGTGCGCGGAAAAATCAGAGATAAGAAAAATTATCGGATCGTTGCGGTTGAGCCGGCGTCGTGTCCCTCACTCACGCAAGGCGAACTCCGTTATGATTTCGGCGATACGGCCGAAACGACGCCGCTCATGATGATGCACACGCTCGGTCATCTCTTCATGCCGCCGAGCATCCATGCCGGCGGGCTGCGCTATCACGGGATGGCACCGATGGTCAGCCATTGCAAAAAGCTGGGACTAATCGAAGCGATGGCCGTGCCGCAGTTAAAAGTTTTCGAGGCGGGCGTGCTGTTCGCGCGCAGCGAGGGATTGGTTCCGGCGCCCGAGTCAGCTCACGCGATCGCCGCGGTGGTTGAGGAAGCGATCAAATGCCGCGAGGAAGGAAAAAAACGCGTGCTGGTGTTCAATCTCAGTGGCAACGGACTGCTGGATCTGGCGGCGTACGACACCTATTTGGGCGGCGAGATGAAGGATGTGAACGGCGGGAGTTGACCGGAGGTTTGTGGGTAGGTCCCAACCTCCGGGCGGGCTGTTTCGAACCTGAGATTTTCTCGCAGCGGGCGGGATGTGCCTACGCGGGGTCTGAGTTGGTTCGGAACTCGAAAATCTGAACCCGGAACGCGGAACGGTGTGTCACTCCGGCTCGCCCGGAGATCAAGCTTACCGTCGTGACGTGCCATCCACGTATTCAAATTCACCTATCTTCGGTGCGGTGGAATCGCCGCCGATGAAGACCTCGAATTTTCCTGCTTCAGGCGAGAAGCTCATGTCGGCGTGCGTGAATGCGAGATCGGCAGGCTTCAACACGAAAACGAGTTCGCGCGATTCACCTGCTTTCAGGGCGACGCGCTGGAAACCTTTTAATTCGAGAACGGGTCGTGTGACCGAACCGGCGACATCCCGGACGTAGAGTTGCGCGACCTCGGTGCCATCGCGCGAGCCGGAATCGGTCAGCGTGACGTTGATGCGGAGCTGACCGTCGGGCGAGAGCGTCGGCGTCGCGATTTGCGGACGCGAGTAAACAAAGCTCGTGTAGGAGAGACCGAAACCAAAGGGGAATTGCGGCGTGTTGGAGATATCGAGGTATTGAGATTTGTATTTGTCGTGCGGATTGAGCGGATCGAGCGGCCGTCCCGTATTTTTGGCGTTATAGAAAATTGGAATCTGTCCGACATTGCGGGGGAAGGTGACGGGCAATTTGCCGGAGGGACTAAATGCTCCCGAGAGCAGGTCCGTAATCGCAGGGCCGCCCATCGTGCCGGGATACCACGCGAGCAGAATGGCGTCGGCCTGCTCCAACACGGGCGCGAGCACCAGCGGGCGGCCGGCAAAAAGAACAAGGATGATGGGTTTCCCGGTCTGGCGGAGTTTGGTCAGCAATTCGAGTTGCACCCCCGGAAGGCCAAGCTCGGAGCGACTTGATGCTTCGCCGCTCATATACCAGCCCTCGCCGAGAACGGCTACAACAACATCGGATTTCTCGGCTGCGGCCACGGCGGCTTTGAAACCGGAGCGGTCATTGCCGAGCGTTTTTGCGCCTTGGGCAAAAACGATGCGGCCCGGGTAGGCCGCTTCCATGGCGGTGCGTACGGAGATCGCGTCTTTTTCACGGCCCTTGCCGTCCCATGAGCCGTTGAGATCGCGCTGCACGTCGGCGAGCTGCCCAATGAGGGCGATGCGAGCATTGGCGCGGAGTGGTAGTGCAGCGGGCTTATTTTTCAGGAGCACGCACGACTCGCGGGCAAGCATGCGCGACGCCTCGAGGTATTCGGGGCGAAGCATTGCGTCGGCCTCGCGGGTGTCGTTGCTATAGCGATACGGATCGTCGAAGAGGCCGAGACGCACTTTCGCGGCGAGGATCGCGGAGACCGCGGCGTCGAGGCGCGCTGGATCGACTGCGCCAGACTTGATCTGACCAGCCAAATGCGAGCTGTAGATGCGGCCCTCCATGTCCATGTCAACGCCGGCGTTCATCGCGAGGCGGCAAGCTTCCGCTTCGTCGACCGCGATGCCGTGATTGAGGAGTTCCTTCACCGATTGCCAGTCAGAGACGACAAAACCTTTGAAACCCCATTCGCGACGGAGAACTTGCGTCAGGAGGAATCCGTTGGCGGAAGCAGGGACGCCGTTGAGGTCGTTGAACGCGGCCATGACCGTACCGACACCTGCGTCGACTGCGGCTTTGAACGGCGGCAGATAAACATCGCGCAGCGTGATCTCGGGGATCTCGGTGGTGCCGTAATCGCGGCCTGCCTGCGCGGCGCCGTATCCGGCGAAATGTTTCGCGCAGGCCAGAATGGTGTCTGGGCGCGAAAGATCGTCGCCTTGAAAACCGTGCACGCGCGCGCGGGCGATTGCGCTGCCAAGAAACGTGTCTTCGCCCGAACCCTCGGAGATCCGACCCCAGCGTGGATCACGCGCGATATCGACCATCGGCGCAAACGTCCAATGAACACCTGCGGCGGCGGCCTCGGTGGCGGCGATGCGTTCGGCTTGTTCGATGGCTTCGAGATCCCAGGAGGCGGCCTGGCCGAGGTTGATCGGGAAGATGGTGCGGAAGCCGTGAATGACGTCATAGCCAAAAAGGAGCGGGATATGCAGGCGGGAATTTTTAACCGCGAGTTCCTGCATAGCGCGCGTTGAGGCGGCGCCGACGACGTTGAGCATGCTGCCGGCGCGACCGGAGCGGATTTCATTTTCGACGTTTGAGCGGACGGCGGGTCCGGTCTCGGCGCCGACCTGCGAGTATTGGACCAGCTGACCGATTTTTTCCTCCTGCGTCATCTGCCCGAGGAGATCAGTTACTTTCTGTCGAACGGCGGTTTCGTCGAGCGGAGCAGCGCGGAGCGGGACCGTCAGGGAAGCCACTGCAACGAAAAGAATGATGGATGAGGAAAATTTCATGAGGGCGTGAGATCGGAAGTGGTTGGGGATGCGCGAAGTCGCCCTTCTAATTTGAGAAGGCAACGGGAGGTTGCAACTGAGCCAAAAAAGCGAGGCGCATTTGATGGTAACCCCAAACGGGATTAGTTGCTAAGCGATGGCTTAGTAAGTTGCCGGAGAGCACCCGGCGCTTGTCGCGCAACTCACCCGAGGCGAACAAAACGTTGCGCGGCAAGCGCGCCACCTACACCGCGTAGTCGCTGTTACTTTACGGCAGATCGGTCGAGCCCATCAGGTAGCGATCGCACTCGCGGGCGGCGCCACGGCCTTCATTGATCGCCCAGACGACGAGACTCTGGCCGCGGCGGCAATCGCCGGCGGCGAACACGCCTTTGATGTTCGTCGTGTACTTCTCATG
>DAITQE010000541.1:0-3439 GCA_036833235.1 Opitutus sp. | reverse complement strand
CCGCGTGGCAAGGCGAGTCACTCAAACCGCCGCGGATTTCGTAAGAGAGCATGGGTCCTTTCACGCCCGGTTCGCAGAACCATTTGCGCCGATAAAGACTCAGGAATAATCCGACGCGATATTTCCCCTCGTTGAGCAACCGCGCGGGAATTTTCGAGGTAAGGCGGCAGGAGCCACGCGCCAGCTCGACCCACGATGCTTCAGGTTGGTCGAGGTTTGTGCTCATGTAGAGCGGATCCATTTCATCGGTGAACAAACCATAGCCGATCTGGAGATTGGAGTCGGTTTTCAACACCTCGCCCTCGATCACCACGGTAACTGGCGAATCGTTGGCCACGGGTTGCGAGATCGGTTCGCCCTCCTCATCGGTGAGGTAGAAGCGGTCGATCCGAAACCACTCGTTCTCGTATTCGTTTTCGTCATTCTGCCACACCGGACTTTTGCTCGGCTGCTGGTCCGCGAGATATTGCCGCACGATTTCGCGAACGTCGTCGCCTTGGCGCAGCATCTGACCTCCGCGCAACATGACGGCGCGAGTGCAGATATTTTCCACTGCGTTCATATTATGGCTGACGAACAACACCGTGCGATGCTGGCCGGTGGAAATTTCCTTCACCTTGCCGAGACACTTGCGTTGAAACGCGACGTCGCCGACCGCGAGCACTTCGTCGACGATCAAGATTTCCGGTTCGAGGTGAGCCGCGACCGCGAAAGCCAGGCGCACGTACATACCGCTCGAGTAACGTTTGACGGGCGTGTCGATGAATTTTCCGATTTCCGAAAACTCCACGATTTCATCGAACTTCCGCCGAATCTCCGCGCGGGACATGCCAAGCACCGCGCCATTAAGGAAAATATTTTCGCGCCCGCTGAGTTCCGGGTGAAAGCCCGTGCCTACCTCGAGCAGACTGGCTACGCGGCCCCGAATACGAATTTCCCCGATGGTCGGCTCGGTGATTCGACTGAGGATCTTGAGGAGCGTGCTTTTGCCGGCGCCGTTCCGCCCGATCAGCCCGACGACGTCGCCTTGCTGCACGTCGAAACTGATATCGCGCAATGCCCAAAACTCGGACTCGTGCGCCTTGGCGGCGTTCAGGCCGAGCGCGAGTTCATCGCGGCGGATTCGCGCCCAGACGCGCTGCAACTCGTCGCGGAGCGTGGTCATGCCAACTTGGCCGAGTTGGTAGCGCTTGGAGACGTTGCGAATGGAAATGGTCGGATGGGACATGGTGTACTGCGAGGATGTGCTGCGCTGTGTCTGCGTTGCTTTGCCGTCTCCTCAGACCGTATCGATGAACGTTCGTGCGGTGCGTTGATAAATCAGCACACCGATAATGCACAGGACGACGGCACTACCGATGGACAGAAGCATGTAGGGCAACGGCATCGCCGGCGTGCCGAAGAACAGCGAGCGGATCGATTCAATGATGGAAGCCATGGGATTGAGCGCCGCCAGCCACGCGAGGGAGGGAAAACGTTGCTGGACGTGGCTGAACGGGAAAATCACGGGACTCAGATACATCCACAGTTGGACCACAAAACCGGTGAGATGTTGGAAATCCCGATACTTGGCCGTGATAGAGGCCAGCGACAAACCGACGCCAACGGCCAACATTGCCATGTGCAACACGACCAGCGGAAGTACCGCCAGCGCGATCAGCAAGTGCATCCAGGAAATTGCGACCGTTCCCTTCAACGCAAAGACCAAGAGAGCCGTCAAAAACGTGAACAGTTGGATCCCGAACGCGATGCAACTGGAGATCGCCATCGCGAGCGGAACAATCAGTCGCGGAAAATAAACCTTGCCGAAGAGACTCGCATTGTGGAGCAACGCGTTGCTCGTGGTGCTGAGCAGATTCGAAAAGTAGGACCAGCCGAGCATGCCGGACAGATAGAAAAGCACGGGAGGAATTCCGCCAGTGGCGACCCCAAGCACCTGACTGAACACCAGTGTGAAGGTCAGCGATGTCACAACTGGATTGATGATAAACCAAGCCGGTCCGAGCACGGTTTGCTTGTAACGCGCGATGAAGTCGCGTCGGACCATGAGCACGACCAAGTCCTTGTATTGGAGAATGCCGCGCCAGTCGACGCGCAGCCAGGATTGGTTGGGGCGAATGATGAGTTCGTCGGTTGGGTTGTATACGCTCATGATAAAGTGGTGGGTTGAGAACCGCCCGAATTGAATGCGGGCGTGGTCCATGACAGCGCCGCGAGAGCAACGGCGTTGAATTGAATGGCCGGGATCTGCAGCGGGAAATCGATAATCGACTGCACCAAGACGGCGATGAGTGCGGCGGTGGCTCCGGCTCCCACGTAATCGCGCGACGGATTCAGACCGAGTTTCGCGATCCCGTGGATCGCCGCGGCGGGCACGAGCAGAACCCAGCCCGCTGCACCGACGAGCCCCCATTCCACGCACGCCTGCAGAAAGTCACTGTGGGTGAACTGGAGGGTTAAAAAAAACGTCCGGACGAACGGATCAGAAGAGTGGGCTGCGGCGGCTGCCATCCAGCCCCCTGGACCCCATCCGAACCAATGCCGCTCGGCGATCGCTGCGCGGGCCGCGGCGTACATGGCGCCGCGATCGCCCAACAGATAATTTCGATGGTCGGAGGGGATGAACAGATCATCTCTCATCAACTTCGGCCAGGTGGCGACCGGAGGGGGCGCAACGACAGCGTGGGCTTCACGCGAACGCCCGCTTAACTGGCTCCAACGCGACGCAATCGTGCCAAACCGCGTCGCACCGATCGAAACCGCGGCGACGAGGAGAACGATGGCGCCGGCCAACAACGCGGCGCGCAGATTGGGAATCCTGGCGAGTGCGCGCCACACTCCAGCCCACGCGATAAAAGCAAGCAGCGTTGCGCCGGCTATAACCTGAGGGAATCGCGAAATGTGGCCGAGATGCGCCGCCAGGATCAGCACCGCGCAACCCAGCGCGCCATAAATGGGAACGAGTGCACGGGGCGTTCGTGAGCCACACTGAATCCGATGCAGTCCAAGCCCCAAACCAATCGGCCAGGTTGTATTTAAATACGCGCCGGCCGCAGTGTGATGAAAAAAGGTACCGAAGAACGCTCCCGGCATTTGCTGGGTCGTATCCCAGTAAATACCACGGGCCGACGAGGCGTTTTGTACCAGCCCAAGCAATGCAACCGCGGCACCGGTGACCACCAGCACCGTTGCGATGGCTTGGCGCCAGACCGGCTCACGGGCGAAATCAGCCAGCGCGAACAACGCGAGCACCGCGCTCGCCGCCCAGGCCAGCCTCAGGGGAAACTCCCGCGGCACGATACTGTACGGCCAGCGCTCCGCGATTCGCGCGAAATGATTACGCGTGAATTCAGGCAACGCTGGCTGAGTCAAAAAGAAGCACCACGCCACACCCGATACGCCCAGCAACACGGCACCGGCCAAGGCGGGCGCCGGAGGC